>JAGVSV010000232.1 GCA_019137115.1 Bacillota bacterium | reverse complement strand
GTCCACCCGCGCGGTGCTGGCGGTGGGCACAGACAGCTGGCTGTACTGCGCCTGTTTGGCGACTGGAGCAGTCTGTTCCGCCACCAGCGCGCCGGATTCATCCAGCAGTTTTACGTGCACGGTTTGTTCGCTGAAGCCGGGCACACGCGCCACGCGCACATCCACCGACAGCGCGCCGCCCTGCCCGTGGCGGTCGGCCACCGCGCGCACGGTCAGGTCCTCGATGTGGTTCTGCGGCAGGGTGATCAGCGCCACCGGGCGGTGAATGCCGCACAGGTACCAGTAATCCTGATCCTCCAGGTAGCTGCTGGTGGCATAGGTAAACACGCGCAGCGCCAACAGGTTCCTGCCCTGGGAAATAAAGTCGGTTACGTCAAACTCGCTGGCCAGCTTGCTGTCCTCGGCATAGCCGACAAACTCGCCGTTCACGTAAAGCTCGTAGGCGGTCTCCACCCCGTCAAAGCGCAGCAGCACGCGCTGCCCGTCTGTGGGGGCATCGGCGTCAAACCACAGCCGGTAGCAGCCGTTGGGGTTGTCCTTTGGCACGCGCCAGGGGTCGGCCACGCCGTCCACCCCGTTCTCGCCGTCCAACGGCCAGGGGTAGACATAGTTCGTGTAGATGGGCTTGCCAAAGCCCTCCACCTGCCAGTTGGCGGGCACGCGGATGGGCGCGTAACCTGTGTCATCCAGCTCCGGGGCGCAAAAATCCCCGCAGTCCTCCGGGCGGTCAAACAGGCGGAACGTCCATCCGTCGTGCAGTTGGCGCACCTGTTCGGGCATGAAGCGCCGCGCGCGCGCGGGCAGGCGGTTGACCTGGGTGACCATCGGGTCAAGATAATATGCAGGCATGTTGCGCACACCTCCTGTATTTGTAAGGGTTTCCGGTGGGTTGATCATAGCAAACGGGGCGGGCGCTGTCAAACAAACGGCGCGTTTCGCGCCGCTAAAAAGCTCATTCCCCGGTTGGTTTGGGGCCCAGCAGCCCCAGCACGATCCCGCACACGCCGCCGGCGATGTGGGCCAGCTGGGACACGCTGTCATGCGTGAACAAGCCGCCCACGATTTCGCGCCCCAGGTAGATCAGCGCCACCAGCACCAGGGTCACCGGCACCTTGTCGCTGCTGCGCCCGCTGACGGCGGATAAAAGAATCAGCATGAACACCACGCCGCTGGCGCCCAGCATGGCGGTGTTGGAGGATATCAGGATGTGCACAAGGCCGGTCACCAGCGCGGTGATGGCGATGTAAGCCAGGTACCGCCCCGCGCCATAGCGCTTTTCCATCAGCGGGCCCAGCACCAGAAACAGCCCCATGTTGGCGGCGTAATGGGCAAAGCTGCCGTGGCCCAGCACGTGCAAAAACAGGCGCGGGTAAAAGAGGGGATCGCCCATCCCGGAGCGATACACGCTGAACAGCAGGCGCGTGCTGCGCCCGCCGGTCAGGGCGTCCAGCCCCAGCGCCACCAGGGACAACAGCGCAAACCCCAGCGTGACGGGCGACGCCCACTCCAGCCAGCGGGAGGGTTTCACCTTGTCCCAGTCGATGCGCATGGGCACCTCCTTATGCGTTAAAAGGGAAAGAGCGTGTCCAGTTCCTCTTTGGACGGGCGGCGGCCGTACTCACAGCACTCCAGCGCTTCGGCGTGCCGCACGTGGTTGCCCGCTTGGCCGTATTTTGCGGTCAGTTCCTTCCGGAACTGGTCGGCATAGCCTTCGCCGCGGGTGCCAAAGCGCGTGTTCTTCAGCCATTCAAAGCGCGCCTCGTCGCCCTCGGGGATGGTCGTCATGTCCAGGCCGTCCACCCAGGGCAGCCACTCATACATCTGGGAATCATACTGGTGGTACATGCGCAGCTTCATCTCCCATTGTTCGGAGATGTCAAACACCAGGTCGGGTGAGAAGGGAATCGGTTTTCTGAAACGATCCTGCATATAGAAGATCGCCGGCATGCGCTTCATGGGCGGGGTTGCCGGGCTTACATTGGGCACCATCAACAGATACGCGCAGTCCTGCACCAGCAGGGACGTGTTGCGGTGGTCGGGGTGATAATCCCACGGCCGGTGCGTGATGATCACGTCGGGGTGGATGTCCCGGATGGCCCGCATCATCAGGTTGCGCTCGGGCAGGCCGGTGGTCAGCCCGCCGTCGGGCAGGTCGAGCATATGGTAGGGGATGCCGGTTAAGGCGCTCACCCGTTCGGATTCGCGCAGCCGCCGCTGCACCAGCGCCCCGCCCATCTGCAGGTGATGGCCGGAACAGCCGTTGGTGGCCACTAGAAACTGCACGTCATGGCCCAGCGCCTTGAGCTTGAGCGCGATGCCGCCGGCGCTTTCACAGTCGTCCGCGTGCGCGCCGATCACCAGGTACCGATGTTTGTCCGCCATGGGATTCCTTTCCGGGCTACTGCGCCCCTTCACGGCCGACTTCCTTGATCAGCCGGTAGAACAGATACGCCGCGCCGATTTCCAGCAGCACGATGATCAGCTGCGTCAGCCACACAAGGTTCAAATCATACAATTTGCCCATGAACATCGCGCCCACCATCAGCGCCAGGCCATAGGCCGCGTTGAACACGCCATAGCCGGTGCCGCGCTTGGAAAAGGGCGTAAGGTCGGAAATTGCCGAGCGCATCACGGTTTCGTGCGCCCCCATCACCACGCCAAAGAGCATCATGCCGGCAATCAGCGCGCCCCGGCTGTTGCCCAGCAGCAGGAAGGGCATGATTGCCGTCAGCGCGGGCATGGCCGCCATCACCAGGATGCCACCGGTCTTGCGGCCGGTGCGCCCCTTCATGCGGTCATAGGCTTTGCCGATCAGCAGCGCCGCCACCGCGTCCACCGCCATGGCAATCGCGTAGAACATGGTGATGTCGCCGTCCGGCAGGATGTCGCGCGCCTTGGCATGGTAGCCCACCACGCTGAAGCTGACAAAGCCCAGCGTGCACACCAGCGTAAAAAGCGTATACAGCCAGAACACGCGCTTAAGCGGCTCGTTGACAAACGCGCGCTCCTTCATTTTGGGGATCAGGTTGTCGCGCGTGACGCGCTTCCACACCCGATATAGCACCGTCATCAGCAGGATGAACGGGATCACCAGCAGCTGGTAGCCCAGCTGGTATTCCCCGATGGCCCGGCGGCCGGTCACGGCAAAGATCAGCGTTAAAATCAGCGGCCCCAAAAACGCGCCGATCTGATCCAGCGCCTCCTGCAAGCCGAAGGCAAACCCGACGCCCACCTGCCCTTCGGCCACGCTGGACACCACGGTGTCCTTGGCCGGGTTGCGCAGCGCCTTGCCAATGCGCTCCATCAAAATCAGGACAACCAGAAAATTCCAGTTCATGGTCAGGCCCATCAAGGGCACCGCGATAAGCATCGCGTAGCCCACAAACATGAACACCCATTGCTTGTGGATGCGGTCGGACCAGATGCCGGCAAACAGCCGCAGAAAATAGCCCAGAAACTCGCCGATGCCGAACACCACGCCCACGGTGGTCGCGCTGACGCCCAACAGCTGGAAATACTGGCTGTTGGCGCTGCGCGCGGTCTCGTAGATCATGTCGCCCAGCAGGCTGATCACGCCAAAAAGAATGATGACCGTGATGGCCGGGGTAAACCGGCCCGCCCATCTGCCAAAGGAACGCTGCTCGCCCATATGAATCGCCTCCCGCGTGTGAGCAAAGGTTTGTACAGCGCCATCATAGGCCAATCCCCGCGCAGCGTCAATGCTTTCCAGCCAACGCAAATCATGGTATGCTCGCGCAAAGGCAACCGAAAGGCGGACAACATGAAACGGACGGGTATCGCGATCCTGGCGGCGGTGGCCATGGGCGTGCTGGGCACGCTGTATGAGCAGGCCGGGGAACTGGGGCTGTCCACCACCGCGCGCCTGGCGCTCAAGGGCA
Organism: Bacillota bacterium; assembly: GCA_019137115.1. Classification (GTDB taxonomy): domain Bacteria; phylum Bacillota; class Clostridia; order Christensenellales; family Aristaeellaceae; genus JAGVSV01. Next base: position 618 of record JAGVSV010000232.1, on the reverse strand, counting down.
CAACAACGCTGATGGCGGCGCTGCTGGCCGCCTATGGCGCGATGACCGGCGGCGGCACGCAGGCGTGGCTGATTTGCGCGGGCATCGTGGTGTGCGCGGCGGCCGACGTGCTGCTGGAAAAGGTGTTCTTTGTGGGCATGGGCTGTTTCGCGCTGGGGCACGCGCTGTACATCGCGGCGTTTTTGATGATGAAGCCGGTCAGAACGCTCAACATCGCGGTGTTTGTGGCGCTGGCAATTACGGCGGTGGCGGTGGTGTACGCGCTGCGCAAACGGCTGAACCCCGCGATGGCCTATTTGCTGTACGGCCTGATCATATCCGCGATGGCGGCGCTGTCGCTGGGGCAAAAGCCGGTGGCGGCGGTGGGCGCGTTCCTGTTTCTGGCGTCGGACATCGTGCTGGCGTTCCGGTTAGCCGGGGTCGCGCCCGCAATTTGGGGCCGGGTGGTGCTGCTGTGCTACTACGGGGGGCAGTACCTGCTGGGGCTGTCCACGCTGTTTACATGAGTTCCGACAGCGGCACCTTGCTGATTGTCGATTCGGTCAGGCAGAAAGGCTGCCCTTCGCCCGCCGAACAATAGCTGACCAGCATCGCGTCATCGTTGGTGAAGAAAATGGC
>JAGVSV010000052.1 GCA_019137115.1 Bacillota bacterium | reverse complement strand
TTCAGCGGCCGCGTGGCCAAATGGATCGGTTTTGCAGCGTTCCCGCTGTTTGCTGGGGAGGACAGCCTATGAAGCGGCGGATGCTGTTTGTCCTGCTGGCGCTTTTCATGATCGCCGCGCCCGTGCTGGCCGAGGACCCGGTGGTGACGGACAGCGCGCTGGTATTGAGCGATCAAACCAGCCGGGACATCGCCACGCTCAACCGACGGCTTCAGGACGCGGCCGGTGTGTCCATCGCGGTGGTCACCCGCCACTTTCTGGACGGCGCACAGCCGCAGGCACAGGCTGAGGCGATGCTCCGTGACCGGGAAGACGGCAGGAACACCATCCTGCTGCTTCTTGTCATCGGCGAGGAGCGGTTTGCCGTGGCTGTGGGCGGGGACGCGCGGCGTTTGCTGCCTGCCGAAGCTGTCGCGTCGCTCACCTCGATGCGCCTGACGCAGCCCTTCAACGACCGCGCATATGACCAGGCCGTGGGCGCATTCCTGACCGGCGCGGCCGCGCAGATCGTCTCTGCCGCAGGCGAAAGCATCGACACGCACGACCTTTTTGGCGCCACGGCGGCGCCCACCGCCCAGCCCCAGGGCGTGCCGCGCACCGAGATTGAGGACTGGCTGGAGCGTATCCGGCCGCAGCGCGAGCGCGACACGGAGGGCGTGTCCGACACCGGCATCAGCATCGGCAAGGTCGTATTCATCTTGGCGGCGCTGTACTTCATCTTTGGCCGCAACGCCCGCAAGGGACGCCGCGGCGGATGCTCGTCGCTGATCTGGGTGCTGATCATTTTCTCCATCGCCGGCGGCTTCGACTTTTTGCGATAATATGCGCCTTGTCATCATCAGCCTGGACAGCGCCTATACCGAGGACGCGAACACCCTGCTCGGCCTGCCCCACCTGGGCGCGCTGGCCGAAAAGGGTGTGTTCTGCAGCCAGGTACAGACGGTGTACCCCACGCTGACCTATCCGGTGCACACCAGCCTGCTGACCGGCTGTTACCCCGGCGCGCACGGCATTCTGCACAATGAGCCGTTCAACCCGAACCTGCCGCAGGGCCACCGCCCGTGGTACTGGGACGCCAGGGACATACAGGTGGACACCCTGCACACGGTGGCCGCGCGCGCCGGGCGGGAGGTGGCGTCGATCCTCTGGCCGGTCACAGGGCACAACAAAGCCATCAAATACAACTTTCCCGAGGTGCTCGCGCTGCCGGGGGAAAACCAGGTGCGCAAGGTGCTCTCCTATGGCAGCGCGTGGTGGCTGCTCAAGGACGAGCTGCGCTATGGCCGGACGCGCCCCAGCATGAGGCAGCCGCACCTGGATCAGTACGCCGCGCTGGTTACCCGCAAACTCATCGAAAAACAGTATTATCCGGGCATGCTGGGCGGCCGGTACGGCGATGTGGAGCCGTCCGACCGCATCAAGAAGCGCCACATGCCCGATGTGATCACCCTGCATCTGGTCGATCTGGACGCCCAGCGGCACCGCCACGGCACCCACAGCCCCGAAGCCGAGGCCGCGATGGTGCGACTGGACGGGCTGGTGGGCAGCCTGCTGGAAGCGCTTCAAACTCATCAGGCGCTCAGTGACACGGTGGTGGCCATCGTCAGCGACCATGGCCAGGAGGACGTCACCGAAACCTTTGCGCTGGATCAGTGGCTGATCGCCAACCAGGTGCCCGCCCGCGCGCAGACGCTGGGCTTTGGCGCGTACATCCACTGCCAGCGGGGCGAATGGCGCAATGTGGCGGCGTTGCTGGAGCAGCACATGGCCGATCTGCGTCTGCGCCGCGTGTACACAAGGGACGATCTGGTCCACATGGGCATGGGCGACAAGCTGGAGCTGGCGGTTGAAGCCCAAACCGGGGTGGAGATCGTGGACACCGTGGGCGACCGTCCGCACCGCGGCACCCACGGCTTTGGGCCCGACCGCCCCGGCGCGCAGGTGCTGTTGTGGTTGTCCGGACCTGGCATCCGTCAGGGGGTACGCCTGGACAGCGCGCGCGTGGTGGACATCGCGCCCACGTTGGCGCACGCCGTGGGGCTGGCGCTGCCCCAGGCGCAGGGGCGCGTGATGCACGAAGTGTTCACGCAGTATGAATACATGGAAGCGGGGGAAAACGGATGAGCAGATCCGCCGCGGTTACCTTTTTTTACCAGTCCACGTTTACCGTGGCGATCGAGCGCACGCTGCTGATCTTCAGCTACCGGGAAACCGACCTTCCCCAGCTGGAGGAGCCGTACCGTTTGAGCGACAAGGATTTTTACGGCTTCCAGAACATCGTAGTATTCGTGCCGCGCAACTCGCTGGAGCATCATGATCCGGTGATCTACACCTGGAAGCAGTCGTTTCCGATCACCTATGTGGTGTCCGATGATGCCCGAAAGGACGCGCCCAACCGGCCCAATGTGCGCATGATCGCCAAGGGCGGGTCGCTGTCGGTGGCCGGGGTGCAGGTGAAAGCCTATGGCTCCTCGGACGAGGGCATTTCGCTGATGGTCAAAGCCGGCGGCATGCGCATCTTTCACGCGGGTGACCTGAACCTGTGGCACTGGCGGGAGGAAAATACCCTGAAGGACATCGCCGAAGCGGAGGAGCTGTTTTACCAGGTGGTCAGCGAAATCCCGCGCGATCCGATCGACCTGTGCATGTTCCCGGTCGACCCCAACCTGGGCGGCTTTTATGACGCGGGCGCCAACCATTTCATCATGGCGCGCAAGCCGCGCGTGTTTTTCCCGATGCACTGGGGCAATCGTGCCGAAATCGCCCAGGATTACGCGCGGCGCATGCGCACGCCGCACACGCAGGTGTACGCGCTCACCCAGCCGCGCGAAACCGCGCTGGTTGACTTTACGTCCTCGCCTCTGCAGGTGCGCAACGCCGACACCGAGCGGCGCGCGTTCGCCCGCGGCCGGGTGGCACGGGAACAGATTGTGGATTTGAGCGCCTATATCCCCGACGACCCCTTCTCCGAAACCGACCTGCCGGTGGATTTGTAGGAAACGTTTTGTTCTAACCCCAAAGCGCTACTGCACGCTGATATGGCTGCCGGTGGCGCGTTTTTCGATGACGATTTTGCTGTCGATGGCTTCTTTGAGGGCGGCCACGTGAGAGATGACGCCCACCTGCCGGTTCCCGGCAGCCAGCGCGGCCAGCGTGGTCAGCGCGCGGGACAGCGTTTCGTCATCCAGCGTGCCAAAGCCTTCGTCGATAAACAGCGTGCCCGGCGCAGCCGCGCCCGCGCCCGCGCGCATGACCTCGGCAAACCCGAGCGCCAGCGCCAGCGACGCGATGAACGATTCGCCGCCCGACAGCGAGTTGACCGTGCGCGTTTTGCCGGTGTGCGCGTCCAGCACGTCCAGGTCCAGCCCCGTCCGGCTGCGGGCGCTGGCGCTTTCCTCGCGCGCGGTGAACGCGTAGCGTCCGTCCGACATGGTGTTCAGCTGCAGGTTGGCTGCCGCGATCACCCGGCGGAAATAGAACGTCAAAATGTAGTTTTCAAACGTAATGCGCTTGGCGCCGCTGGCTTTGGGCCGCCCATCCACCAGCAGCCAGAGGTCCTGCGCCACCTGTGCGGCGCGCGCCGCACTGTCCAGCCGGTTGGCGCTGCGCGTAAGGTCGCCCAGAACGTCCGTGTTGGTGCTGATGGCGGCATGCAGCGCCAGTTGCTGCTCCCGCAAAAGCCCGGCTTCCCCGCCCATTGCGTCGGCCATGCGTTGTTTTTCGGTCAGGTCCTGGTGGGATTTGCCCTGGCACTCTGCAGTCAGCCGCTGCACCTGCTGTGCCAGCCGGTCGGCCTCAGTTTCATGCGCGCGGATGGTCTTTTCCATCTGCGCCAGCGCGGCAGGCTCCATCAACGCCGCGCGATAGGCGTCGGCGTCCGCGAACGCATGAAGCGCCAGCGCGCCAAAGAAACGCTCCCGCGCCTCGCGCTCGGCTGCCTGTTGGCTGTCCAGCGCCCGCACCGCCTGCTCCCACGCGGCTTTCGCGGCGGCGCTGTCTTTCTGCGCGGTCTGATGCTGCGCCAATGCGTGCCTATGCGCGCTCGTCAATTCATCCGCTTTCCTGGTGGCTTCGGTCAGGCGCCGCTGCGTGGACGCCTGCAATTCCGCCAGCCTGTCCAACGCCGGGGTCTGCCCCAGCGCATCGCCCAACGAAGCCAACAGACTGTCCCTTCTGGTCAACGCATCGCGCGCTGCCTGCGCGTCCCGCTGGGCGGCGCTGAACATTTTGTCCTGCCGCTGCTTTGCCTTCTCCAGCGCCGCTTTGTCCGGCGCGCCCTCCACATGCGCTGCCGGATGCGGATGTTCGGTCGCGCCGCACACCGGGCAGGGCTGTCCGTCCGCCAGGGTGTCCGCCAGGATGCCCGCCTGATCCAGCAGGAAACGCGCGGACAGCTCGGCATAGGCGACCTCCGCTTGCGCATGCACCGCTACGGAAGTTTGGGCGACCGCAGCAAGCGAAACATACCGCGTCTGCGCCTCCTCTGCCTGGGCAAAGGCCGGCACCAGGTCGGTCAGCCTGGCAATCGTGGCTTGTAGCGTGGGCACTTCCGCCATTGATTGCTCCGCAACGGCAAACGCCTGCGCGGCGTCCTGCGCGGCCGC
>JAGVSV010000123.1 GCA_019137115.1 Bacillota bacterium | reverse complement strand
TACATATGACGGTTAAAATCCGGCTTGATGGTCAGCGCGGCTTCGATGTCCATGTGGAACACGCGGCCGTTGCGGGTGCCCACCACGCGGTTGCTTTCGCCGTGGCGCAGCAGCTGCACGGCCATCACGCCGGCCTCAAAGGCAAACGCGGCGTCCCGCGCACTGGGCTGATGCCCCCGCTGGGTGTAGCCGATCACATTGCCGCGCACCTCGGATTGGGTCTTGTACCGCAGCACGCGGGCAAAATGCCAGATGTCCATCGGCTGGCCGGGGTAGACCTTTTCGGTGTGATCCTTCAGGTAGCCATATACGTCAAACGGCGCCATGGTTTTCCACGCGCCCTCGGCGACGATCACGCTGGCGCGGGTGTTGCCCTGGCGCAGCAGGAACGACAGCCGCGTGGCGGCGTCCTCGGCGCTCCACTGGTCAACCTCCGGCACGATGACCATTTCGCTGCCGGTGGACAGCGCGGTCATCAGCGCGATGTCGCCGCAGTTGCGGCCCATTACCTCGATCACCGCCGGACGGTCGTGGCTGCGCGAGGTGGCGCGGATGGCGCGCACGGCCTCCACGCACACGTTGACCGCCGTATCAAAGCCCAGCGACGTGTCGGTAAAGCCCAGGTCGTTGTCAATCGTGCCGGGGATGCCGATGCAGGGGAAGCCCAGGCGGCTCAAGTCCTGCGCGCCGCGGAAGGAGCCATCCCCCCCGATGATGATCAGCCCGCTGATATTAAGCGACCGCAGAAAATCCACGGCTTTCTTCTGCACGGCCAGCTCCACAAACTCCGGGCAGCGCGCCGTGCGCAGGTAGGTGCCCGGCAGGTCGGCGATGTCCAGCACCGTGTCCAGGCTGAGCACCGTGATGTCCTCCTCGCGGTTGGCGGACTTGCCGATCAGCCCGTTAAAGCCGCGCCGCACCCCCAGCAGCTGCATGTGCATGAGGCTGGCCGCGCGTGCCACGCTCATGACCGCCGCGTTCATGCCGGGGCTGTCCCCGCCGCTTGTCAACACCGCTATCCGTTGCATGGTTCCTCCTGCGTTCCCTGATGGAATGAATAAAAGATGCTGACCCAGTATAGCATCATGGCCGCCGTCGTTCCATTCTTTTTTGATTTGGGCAAAGCGCGGCAGGAAAACAGGGCGCCGCCCGCGAATATAGTTGAGGCAGAATATATGCGCGCGCGCATCAACAGGAGGGTGACCCATGGCAGGTGCTGACAAGGTGCTGTCCCAGTTTACGCAAACCGTAAAGGAAGAGAAGAAGACGTCCGGCAAGAGGCTCAAGGTGGGCATCATTGGCACGGGCTGGATCGCCGAGGCCCATATCCAAAGCTACAAAAACATGCCCGATGTGGACGTGGTGGCCGCGGCCGACCTGATCCCCGGCAAGGCCGAAGCGTTCATGGAGGAGTACGGCGTGTCCGGCGTGCGCTTTTACCCCAGCCACAAGGAGATGTTGGACAATGAGGAATTGGACGCCGTCAGCGTGTGCACCTACAACCGCACGCACGCGGAGTGCACCATTTACGCGCTGGAAAAGGGCGTCAACGTCCTTTTGGAGAAGCCCATGACCGTCACGCTGGACGAAGCCGTGGCCATCATGAAGGCCGAGAAGAAGTCCGGCAAGGTGCTCTCCATCGGCTTCCAGCCGCGCGGCGACGCCAACATGCAGTACATCAAGCGCATCGTGGAATCCGGCGCCCTGGGCAAGATTTACTACATCCAGACCGGCGGCGGCCGTCGGCGCGGCATCCCCAACAGCACTTTCATCGAGGACAAGACCGCCGGCGTCGGCGCGCTGGGCGATATCGGCTGCTATTCGCTGGACATGGTATTGAACGCCATCGGCTATCCCAAGCCGCTGACGGTGTCCGGCTACCTCAGCAACTATTTCGGCACCAACCCGCTCTACCAGCGGCCCGACCGCTTCCACACCGCGGAAGAAAACGCCAAGCGCTTCAACGTGGATGACTTTGCCGCCGCGTTCATCCGCCTGGAGGGCGACATCATCCTGGACTTCCGCATTGCCTGGGCCATGCACCTGGACACCCCCGGCGACACGGTGATCCTGGGCACCAAGGGCGCGCTGCGCATCCCGTCCACCGAGTGCTGGAACGGCACCATCGGCGGCGCGATGACGCTGTACTCCGACGTGGCCGGCGAACAGGCCGAGCAGGTGCTGCCCATCCTCGAGGATCACGGCCCTGACCTGTTTGACCGCAAGATCCGCTCGTTCCTGGACGCGGTGATCAACCACACCCCCGCGCCCGTCCCCAGCAGCCAGATTTTGTACAACCAGGCCATCATCGACGGCATCGCAAAGAGCGCCAAACTCGGCCGCGAGGTTGAGATCGAGATCCCGGAAATCTAAGACAACACCCATTGCGGCAACCGCGTTTTCCTGTGGGAGGGCGCGGTTGTCTGCGTGATGGGCGCAGGAGGTTTGAGTGAGCGCGCAAGGCGTATTGCTGCTGTTGGGCATGGTGGCGTGTTACACCCTGCAGGGCAGCCTGAGCAAGGTGTTTTCCATGCACTACAAGGGGCCGCCGCTGGCCGCCACGCCGGTGTACGCGTCGGTGTCAGGCTTGGTGTGCGCGCTGGCCACCTGGTGGCTTGCGGGCTTTGCCTTCAAGCCCAGCCCCATGACGCTGTATATGGGCCTGGCCAACGGCCTGGTGCTGTTTTTGTACAACGTGGCGGCGGTCAACGCCGCGCGCACCGGTCCCTATTCGCTGCAAAGCCTGATGGCTACCCTGGGCAACATTTTGCTGCCGCTGCTGGCCAGCGTGCTTTTCTGGAACGAGCCGCTGGACACGCCGCACTATGTGGGCATCGCGCTGATGCTGCTGGCGGCGGCGATGTTCAACTTAAAAGGCCTGCGCGTGCTGGACGCAAAGCCGGGCTATCTGTTCTGGGTGTCCATGCTGCTGGTGGTCAACGGCACGTTCGGCATTCTGATGGCCGGGCAGCAGCGCGCGATGGCGTACACCGAGCGCACCGACATGATCATCACCACCTACGCCACCAGCGCCATGATCTCCCTGCTGTTTTTGCTGTTCACCCAGAAAGCCAGCGCGCACAACGCCTACAACATGGGGCGCGTGTCCGGCCTGGCGCTGCTGGTGGGCAGCGCCGCGGTGGCCACCGCTGTCAACCTCATGATGCGCGCGCTGCAGCTGATCCCCACCGCGGTTTTGTACACCATCAACAACGGCGGCGTGCTGGTGATGGCGGTGCTGCTGGGCACCGTCGTGTGGAAAGAGAAATTCACCTGGAACAAAGCCGTCGGCCTGACGCTGGCCGTGGTGGCCTTCGCGCTGCTGGGGTAGCAGGATGAACTTGACATGGAGGTAACACCTTGACGCCCGTGGAACGCAGGGCGGCCGCGCGGCAGTTTGCAGCGGATTGAGCCGGGCGCGGCGATGAAAAGCAGGAGACGCACGCCTTCTGGCTGGCGCTGCTTGCCAAGGTGTTCGGCGTTGAGGAGCAGGAAAAGGAGATCGACTTTGAGGTGCGCGTGCTGCTGGACCGCACCGGCTGTATCGACGCCTACATCCCCCGCACCCGCGTACTGATCGAGCAGAAGGGCCTGGGCGTCAACCTGAAAAGCGGCGCCAGACAGTCCGACGGTTCGCTGCTCACCCCGTTCCAGCAGGCGCGGCGGTATGCGGGCTATCTGCCGCACAACCGCAACCCGCGCTGGATCGTGGTGTGCAACTTTGGGCAGTTTCAAATCCACGACATGGGCAAGGCAAAGAGCGCATGCAAAGGTTTCTTTATGATGCAAGACGGCCAACCTAGCATTACCATCAACAGCGATCTGCCCAAGATAATCCAGAAGATCATCTGCGCGCACGAGCTGGGGCATGCTGTTCTGCATTCCCAGATGCCAGGGAATGAGACGTTTCATGACTTCGCCCTGTTTGACGCCGCCTCTGTTGCAGAGTACGAAGCCAATGTGTTTGCCGCTGAACTGCTCCTGAAGGACGAGGATGTTTTTGAACTCCTCAACGAGGACACTTCCTTCTTCGGAGTTGCGTCGATCCTGCGCGTACCGCCCGAGCTACTGGATTTTAAGTTTCGCGTGCTGAAGCGCAAAGGCTATCAGTTTGTTGAGCCCCCTTATCAGTCGGACAGTAAGTTTCTGCGGGACATAGAGGTAAGCTTTCACGAAGAGTGACACATTTGAGCGGGTTTATGTGGATGTGAAAGCGGCATTCAACGCCTCCAGAAACCTCATCCCTTTGGAGATCAGATGGGTCAACGGTAAGGTGTATGAGATTGACAAGGTTACGGATATTCGGCAGGCTATAGATATGAAAGCCGGTGGCCAGGGTTACCGCTACGAAGTTTGGATCCGTGGCAAGCAGAGCTATCTGTTCTTTGAGCGCAGCGGAGCATTGTCTGGGAATAACCTGGGCAGATGGTTCTAAGGCTCCGTCAGAATAACCCGGAACTCCATCCGATCGCCGCACTTCCATATTCAGGCTGTGAAAGCTACTGGTCGGCCGGTTGGAGAAAGCAGTATGCTGAGGTGCTTGAGGCTGCGACCTCCTAAAGTCTATTAGCCCAGAGTACTGCATTTCGGCATTCCAAGTGCGCGATGAATGGATGGGTGACCACT
>JAGVSV010000301.1 GCA_019137115.1 Bacillota bacterium | reverse complement strand
AAAGCCTATTCGCTGGGCACCAACGTCCAGGTGGAAGTGGAACCAAATGGCAACATGAACTGGGGCCCGTGGATACGCTATGATCTGTACAAAAAAATCGGTTCCCCAGAGATTGCGACATCGGACGATTATCTGGGTGTGCTCAAACAGATGCAGGATCTGATGCCCACGAACGCTGATGGCAAAAAAGTCTACGCCTTTTCCATCTGGAAGGATTGGGACCGCTCCTACCTGTTCCTGGCGTCCATGCTGGGCAACATCAACGGCATCAACTACCCCAACGAAGGCACGCTGGTGGAAATCGACCACATGGACAATAACCGTGTCAGCTCCATTCTGGCCGAAGACAGCTGGTATTTTAAGGGCTTGAAGCTGTACTTTGACGCCAACCAGATGGGGCTGATGGATCCGGATTCCATGACCCAGCGTTTTGATGACGCTCTTCAAAAGGCAACCGATGAGCGCACCCTGTTCTCCTGGTGGGGATGGGCGCTTGGAACGTTTAACAGCCAGGAGAATCAGAACAATGGCATCGGCTTCCGGCCTGTGAACGCCAAGAACGCCAAAATCCTGCACCAGGGCATGTGGCCTACCGGCCGCGCCTGGTCGCTTTCGGTGGGCAAGAACACCAAATACCCTGAGAAGTGCATGGCCTTTGTTGACATGTTGTACAACCCCGAAGCACTGCTTGAGCTCATGAATGGCCCCAGGGGCGTTGTCTGGGATCTGGACAAGGATAACAATCCCTACGTGCTGGAGGATGGGTACCAGTATCTGCTGGATACAACCAAGGAGCTGCCGGGCGGGAACAACCTGGCACGAGGTTCTCTGGGGGTACTGAATGCATGGGGACTCAGCGGCACTACGATTTGCCGAAACCAAGCTGGTGCAGGAATGGCAAGCCGACTATAAGGCGCTGGATCAGATTGACTACCTGAGACAGCATGATGGGATCGCTATGGCGCCTTTTGCCGCCATGCCACCCTTTACCGATGAGATGGAGCAGATCTCGGCCCGCGTGGGTGATGTTCTCAAGACCATTTCCTGGCGGATGGTCTTTGCCAAGGACGAAGCCGAGTACAACGCCCTCAAGGCCGAAATGATCGAGAAAGCCGAAGGAATGGGCATCAACGATTTTGTAGAATGGTTTGATGCCGAGTACACCAAGGCAATTGAGTTTGGCGCGAAGTACTCCGATTAACTCCACCGTTCCCCGGTAAGCCAAGGGAGACTGTATAACGCGCGGCAGTCTCCCTTTTCCGAATAACAATGAAATGAGTGGCGATATCAATGGTTACAGTTCAGACGCCTTATCAACCGGACAATTATGTGATGATTCCGGCTTGCTGTTATAACGGCAACCAGTTTGAAGTGCTCAAGCGGAAATACCCGCCGATGTTTTCGCCCGAGGAGGCGCGGCTTGATATGTCAATTACCATCACCGATGTGCCGCGGTTAAACAAGGATGGCAGCGGCAAGATCGAAGTGACCACCGGTGATGCCGCAACCCCTGCAGTGGGCGTTTTCTCGGCAACTGAGCAACGTGGCGTGCTGGTTTTCACCGTTCAGCAGATCGCAGGCAAGAACGTAGGGCTTGCCTATGAGCGTGGCACGATCCGCCTGACATGGCCCGCACAACGGGAGAAGGTATACCGAGCCAACGCCATGCATTCGAACCCATCACAGGAGCCGGAACAGGATGTAGACATTCCACACAAGGTGCTGGATTTCGCCTGCGGGAGCCTTCCCGAATTCTACCGGGTGTTTTTCGAGAACCGGAAAATCATGGGGATGGACGCAGTGCGCCCTCAGGTCATGCCGCCGGAAAAACAGATTGAGATACATCGGGACAAGTTCAACAAAATGAACTGGGAGATGGGGAAAAACTTCTACATGGTGGGAACGGACAGGACGCGGTTTCAGGTTTGGCAGCCGGGTTGGGTAGGCGGCGCGATGAGCAGTTACGCTCTGATGCGCCTGGGCGGTGATTCGGAGTGGCAGCGTGGTATCCAGACGCTGGATTTTCTGTTTGAGACCCAGGCACCCAGTGGATTATTCCATGGCATTGTTGATCACCAGGGGAACGTCTTCGGAGACGGTTTTGATGTACCGGGCGCCGATAACTGGCACCTGATCCGGAAATCGGCCGACGTGCTGTACTTCCTGTTCAAACACTTCCGACTGATGGAGCAGCGCGGAACACCGGTACCGGAGGCATACAAGTCAGGTGCGCGCAAAGTTGCGGACGCATTTGTCCGCTTGTGGAACCGATATGGACAGTTTGGACAATTTGTTGATGTGTTTACCGGTGATGTCGTTGTTGGCGGCTCGACCAGTGCGGGCATCGCTCCTGCGGGCCTGGCGGACGCCTACCGCTATTTTGGCGACACCGAATACCTGCGCGTGGCGGGTGAAAGCGCCGAGAGCTACTACCACGAGCACCTGTGCCGAGGATATACCACGGGCGGACCCGGGGAGATCCTGCAGTGTGTGGATAGCGAGAGTGCTTTTGGCTTATTGGAGAGTTTTGTGACGCTGTATGAAACGACACAGGAGGAAAAATGGCTGCGCTATGCGCGCGAATGCGCGCATTATTGCTCCAGCTGGGCGGTCAGCTACAACTATCTTTTCCCTGCGTATAGTGAGTTTGCGCGCCATGATATGAAAACGGTGGGAAGTGTGTTTGCCAACATCCAGAACAAGCATTCAGCGCCAGGTATTTGTACGCTGTCCGGGGACAGCCTGTATAAGCTGTACCGTTGGACTGGGGACGAACTGTATCTTGAGTTGGTTAGGGACATCGCCTTAACAATCAGTCAGTACATGTCCACAAAAGACAAACCCATTCATTCCTGGGATGCGCCCGACGATGCACTCAGGGGTGGGCAACCTATCGGCCCAATCAAGGGAACTGCGCTCCCGCCCGGCTTTATCTGCGAGCGGGTGAATATGTCAGACTGGGAAACGGCGCGCTGCGTTGGCGGCGTATTCAATGGGAGTTGCTGGTCGGAGGTTAGCAACATGCTGGCATTGGCGGAAGTGGTTCCGCTGTTGGCATAGCAGTAATAGGAGTCCTCTCCACGGAATGTGGGAATACGAAGCCGCGGTGTGCCCGGTTCGCTAGCACCATGGTGCTGATGCAACGCTGCGGCATCGAAGAAGCAAACTTTGGACAGATCCCGGACACGTTCAACCCGACGATGTACATGTCCGACCAAATTGATGAAACAAACATCCGTCCGAAGGGTATCACGAAACAGCGTTGCCCTATCCCTTGTGCGTCGTATGGGTTTGCAGAAAGATGGTATGATGGCGAAAGAAACACCGAAAACCCCAACCGACCCAACCACGCGGGAGGAATGCATGACGCACGCCATACGCATCACGGCGCTGGTTTGTTCGTGCGCCATTTTGTGGGCGTGTGTTGGCACACCAAACGTTGCTGCCAGGGAGGTGCCTTTTATGCGCGCGATACCCGGACAACCGATGGGCGCGGTACAGCTTGTCACAGACGGCATGCGGCTGGTCAACCGCCAGGGCGAGGCCGTGCGCCTGCGGGGCATCAACCTGATTGACAAGGGCTCGCGCGTGGCAGGTGGCTGGCGGTTCATTCCGGATTGGCCGGAGGATCTGATGGATCGCTTTGCCCAGAGCGGCATCAACCTGGTGCGCCTGGGCATCCTCTGGGCGGCGGTGGAACCCAGCCCCGGGCAATATGATGAAACGTATTTTGACTTCATCGGGCGGCAGCTCGACCTGGCGGAGCAGGCAGGCATTGCCGTCATCCTGGATATGCACCAGGATTTGTACGCCCAGCGCTTTTCCGACGGCGCGCCGGACTGGGCGGTGCTGACCGACAAACCCTATACGCCCACTCCATTGTGGAGCGATGCCTATCTTTTCTCCGAAGCCGTGCAGGAAAGCTGGGAAGCGTTCTGGGCAAACGCGCCGGTGCCGAATACCGGCATTGGCCTGCAGGACCATTTTGCGGGATGCTGGCGCACGCTGGCGGCGCGCTTTCACGGCCATCCCGCGCTGCTGGGCTATGATCTTCTCAACGAACCCGCCCCCGGCAGCGAGATTCAGGGGATGTTCGGGCTGTTGCTGGGTAATTTCCTGTCGCTGCTGACTGACGCGGAGCGCGAAGCGCTGGGTGTCACGCCCGGCGATGTGGACGGCATGGCTGCCGCGTTTACCGACCCCGCGCGCAAGCTGGCCATGCTGGAAATTCTGAACGACGCCGACCGTTTCCGTCAACTGGGGGAAATGAGCAGCGCGCCGGTGATTGCGTTCGAGCGCGATGTACTCACGCCGTTCATTGACCGCGTGGCAACCGCCATCCGCGAAGTGGACGGCACCAGCTTCCTGTTGCGCGGGCACAACTACATCAGCAATATCGGCGTCCCGTCGGGCATCACACCCATTATGGCGAATGGGCAGCCCGATCCGCGCCAGGTTTTCGCGCCCCACGGCTATGACCTGGTCGTGGACACCCCCGCGATCGGCTTGGCGAGCGACAGCCGCGCGCACAGCATCTTTGCCCGCCACCGGGAAACACAACTCGCGCTCAACCTGCCCGTCATCGTCACCGAATGGGGCGCGCTGGGCGGCTCGCCGGTGGCCAACACGCACGGCAAATATCTGGTTGATCTGTTTGAAAGCTGGGGCTGGGGGCACACCTACTGGTGCTACGAGCCGGGGTATTTTGCTACGCCGATGGCGGGGATGCTCAAGGCTCTGCCCTGACGCTACCCCTTAAGCCCGGCGATCGCCTTGCGCACAAACCCCTCATGCGCGTCCAGCGCTTTGCGGGCGATGTCGGCGTCCGCCCCGGTTTCGTGCATCACGATGGCGGTTTTGACGCTGTTGCCCGCGGCTTCGTACAAATCTTCCGCTTCCTCCCGCGGCAAGTGCAGCGCGCTGCCCACCATGCGGATGGCGCGGTCGTGCCACTTGGCGTTGGTCGGGCGCATGTCCACCATCAGGTTGCCGTACACCTTGCCCAGCTGCACCATCGTGAGCGTACTGAGCATGTTGAGCGCCATTTTGGTGGCGGTGCCGGCCTTTAAGCGCGTGGAGCCAGACAGGATTTCCGGGCCGGTGGGCATTTCGATGGCAATGTCGGCGTGCCGTGACAAAATGGCATCGGTATTGCAGCTGATGGCAATGGTCAGCGCGCCCACTGACTTGGCATGATCCAGCCCGCCCACGCAGTACGGCGCGTACCCGCTGGCGCTGATGGCCGCCACGCAGTCGCCTTTCGTCAGCCCCAGCGCCTCCAGGTCGCTGGCGCCCAGCTCGGGCCTGTCCTCTGCGTTTTCCGTTGCATGGCGCAGCGCGCGGTCGCCCCCGGCGATGATGCCCACCACGATGTCGCCGTCCACCCCGAACGTGGGCGGGCATTCGGAAGCGTCCAGCACGCCCAGGCGCCCGCTGGTGCCCGCGCCCATATAGATCAGCCGTCCGCCCGTTTTCATGCGCGCGGCGATCTGCCCAACGGCATCCGCAATCGCGGGCAGCGCATGCTCCACCGCCTGCGCGGCCTGCCGGTCGATG
>JAGVSV010000279.1 GCA_019137115.1 Bacillota bacterium | reverse complement strand
GTACGACGCGTTTCCCCACCGCTTCCGGGCGCGCTGCCCGCAGCGCTGGTCGTACCGCGTCCGGCTGCGGGCGGGGCGGTGGCGGAACGTCCGCCTCCACAGGGATGGGGCGGGCAACCTGCGACGCATCGGTCACCGACGGCGCGGCGACCGGCGTGCCTGCCCCAAAGCGCCGCGCGGTGCGCGGCGCGCCGCACTGAATACAGCGGGCGTGGCCCTCCTTGTTGGATACCTGGCATCGGCTGCAAATCCACATGGCATGAACCCCCTATGCCCTATCCAACGCGCGAGCCATGGGAAACCCTGCCGTCAACGGTCGCCAAACGAGATATCGATGTCCCGTCCGGCCTGCACCACCTGGTGATCCGGCGTAACGCCTTTGGTTTTCCCGGCGATGTCCGATAGCTTGTTGTGGGTGATGGCATTGCCTTGCAGCGCAACGGCCATGCCGTACACTTCATCGCGGATCAGTTCCGCCGCATGCGCGCCAAACTGGGTGGACAGCAGGCGGTCATACGCGCACGGCGTGCCGCCCCGCTGAATATGCCCGGGGACAACCGTGCGCGTTTCCACGCCGCACATTTCCTGAATCTGGGCGGCGATGCGCTGCGAAATGCTGTTGTATTCGCTGGCGGTGCGCTCCGCGTCCCGGTCCCGGCGCCTCATTTCGCTTTCCCGCATGTCCATGGCGCCTTCGGCCACCGCGATGATGGAAAACGATTTCTTCAGCCGCGCGCGGGTCTCGACCACCTGGGCGACTTTTTCGATGTCATAGGGTATTTCGGGCAGCAGGATGACGTCCGCACCGCCGGCGATGCCGGAATACAGCGTCAGCCACCCGGCTTTGTTGCCCATCAGCTCGATGACCATGCAGCGGCCGTGGCTGGCGGCGGTGGTGTGGATGCGGTCAATGACATCGGTGGCGATTTCCACCGCGGTATGAAAGCCGAAGGTGAAGTCGGTGCCATAGATGTCGTTGTCGATTGTCTTGGGCAAGCCGATTACGTTCATGCCCTCTTCGGCCAACAGGTTGGCGGTCTTGTGCGTGCCGTTGCCGCCCAGGGTCACCACACAGTCCAGGCGCATCGCGCGGTAGTTGCGCTTCATCTCGGCCACCTTGTCCACGTTGTCATCGCCGATGACGCGCATGTCCCGGAACGGGCGGCGGCTGGTGCCCAGGATGGTACCGCCGCGTGTGAGGATATTGGAGAACTGGGAGGGCTCCATCACCTGGTAGTCGCCGTCAATCAGCCCTCGGTAGCCGTCGCGGATGCCGATGATCTCGGCGTCAAACAGGTTGTAGGCCGCGCGGACGACGCCGCGGATGGCCGCGTTCAGGCCCGGACAGTCCCCGCCGCTCGTCAGGATGCCAATTCGCCTTTTCATACGCTTTCCTCCTTGCGTTATGTGGGCACGCGTGCGGCTCACTTGATGCCGAACACGCCCAGGATGTTGCGCGTGATCGAGCGGCCCACCGTGTAGCCGGCGCCGGACGCGCTGGAACGGGTGAAGTTGTCCAGCATCTTTTCCACCATGCCCTTCTCCTTCTTGGGCTCGGCCTGTTTTTTGGCGGGCGTGGGCGCGCGGTATTCCTGGATGTCCTGGGGTTCATATTGCCCGGTGCGCGGGTTGTAGACCAGCACCGGCGGCCGCTCCTGCACGGCGGGCGTCTGCGCGGGTGCCTGGGCTTCAGGCTGCGGGATCGGGACAGGCGCGGGTACCGCAGGCGTGGGCATCTCCATCTCACGGGTTTCGTAGGCGCCGGTCTGCGGGTTGTACACCTTGAACGTGGCTTTGGCGGGGGCGGCGGGCACGGGCGCCTCCGCCGTTTCCTCTGCGGTCACAACAGCAGTTTGCTGCACCCCATGGGTGGCGAATTTGCCGGACAGCACCTCATAGGCGCTCTCCCGGTCAAAGGTGGTGTCATACTTGCCGGCCAGGTCGCCGGTTTCCAGGATGGTGGCGCGCAAGCTGTCCGTGATGGCCCCGATGCTGCTTTGTGGGGGCAGGATCATCGCGCGCTGCACGATGGACGGGGAGCCATCCTCCAACAGGAAGGACAGCAGCGCCTCGCCGGTGCCCAGCGCCATGATCGCCTGCTCGGTGCCAAACGCCGGGTTGGGGCGGAAGGTGTCCGCCACCGTCTTGATCACGCGCTGCTCCTGCGGGGTGAACGCGCGCAGCGCGTGCTGCACGCGCGCGGCCAGCTGGGACAGCACGCTGGACGGCACATCGGACGGGTTCTGGGTGATGAAGAACACGCCCACCCCCTTGGAGCGGATCAAGCGGATGGTCAGTTCCACGCGGTCAAGCAGCTCGCGCGGGCAATCATTGAACAGCAGGTGTGCTTCGTCAAAGAAGAACACCATCTGCGGCTGCTGGCTGTCACCGCGCTCAGGCAGCAGCTCGTAGATTTCGCCCAGCATCCACAGCAAGAACGCCGAGTACATCGCCGGCCGCAGGAAGAGCTTGTCCGCCGCCAGGATGTTGATCATGCCGCGGCCTTCCTCGTCGCGTACGAACCAGTCGTTGATGTCCAGCGACGGCTCGCCGAAGAACTGGTTGCCGCCCTGATCCTCCAGCACGGCGATCGCGCGCTGGATGGCGCCCACGCTGGACTTGGTGATGTTGCCGTACCGCAGGGTATAGTTCTGGGCATTTTCGCCCACATAAACCAGCATCGCGCGCAGGTCCTTCAGGTCGATCAGCAGCATGCCCTCGTCATCCGCAATGCGGAACACCAGGTGCAGCACGCCGGACTGGGTGTCGTTCAGCTGCAGCATGCGGGCCAGCAGCAGCGGCCCCATCTCGGAAACCGTGGCGCGCACCGGATGGCCGGACTTGCCAAACACATCCCAGAACGTTACCGGGAACGCGCGGTTGGTGTAGTCCGTCACACCGCATTGCGCGAGCCGGGAGGCGATCCGGTCGTTCATTTCGCCGGGCTTGGCAAGCCCGGCCAGATCGCCCTTGACATCGGCCATGAACACGGGCACGCCCAGCTGCGAGAACGCCTCCGCCATCACCTGCAGCGTTACGGTCTTGCCGGTGCCGGTCGCGCCGGAAATCAAGCCGTGCCGGTTGGCCAGCTGCGGCAGCATGGTGACCGGCCCCTCCTGTGAAGTGCCAAGCCATACAGTATTGTCTTTTAACATCGTCGGTTCCTCCCTGTTTCGTTATGCCTATCAAGCGGCTGCCTGCCGCGCTGGAACGCTCCGATGGGTTTGACCGTGGCGGACGCATGGGCGCTGATGCCCTCGCCCCGCCCTTCAAAGCCCAGTCCTTCGTTGGTTTTTGCCTTAACCGACACGCAATCGATGGGCAGTCCAGACGCCTGCGCCAGGTTTGACCGCATCTGCCCCACATACGGGGCGAGTCTGGGGCGCTGGGCGACCAGCGTGACGTCCACATTGCCCGGCACAAATCCCTGGTCTGCCAGCATGCGTACGGTTTGCCGCAAAAGCGTCAGCGAGTCGGCGCCCCGATATGCCGGATCGGTGTCCGGGAAATGTGTGCCGATATCACCCAGCGCCGCCGCGCCCAGCAGCGCGTCGATCACGGCGTGCGCGCCCACATCGGCATCGCTGTGCCCCAACAGCCCGCGGTCAAACGGGACGCTGACGCCGCACAGGATCAATTCGCGCCCCTCGACCAGGCGATGCACGTCATAGCCGGTGCCGGTGCGGACGGTTCCAGTGTTGCACAGGGCTTCCGCCAGCGCCAGGTCCTCCCCCGTGGTCAGTTTGATGTTGGTGCGCTCCCCTTCTACAAAGTGGATGGGATATCCCGCTGCCTCCAGCACCGCGGCGTCATCGGTGAAATCGCCGTCTCCCGCCAGATGATATGCTTCCAGCAGATCGTCGGTTCGGAAGCCCTGGGGTGTCTGCACAGCGCGCAGGGTCTCTCTGTCCAGCGTACGGGCGGGCTGTCCTGCCACAACTTCCTTGACAGTATCGGTGACCGGGAGCGCCGGTATCGCGCTGCCGTGCAGGGATGCCTCCTGCACCACACGGCACGCGAGCGCCGGTGTGAGCAGCGGGCGCGCACCGTCATGGATCAGCACCACCGAGCAATCCTCCGGCAGCTGCGCAAGTGCGTTGCGCACGGTCTGTGGCCGGGTGTCGCCGCCATCCGCGTACCCATCCACGGATAGACCAGCGGCCGACAACGCTTCCGCAAATGCCCCGCGTTCCTGTGGCTGGGTGGCCAGGATGACGCCGTCACACGCCGCGCGCAGGGCGCGAACTGCCCGGCATACCGCCGGAACGCCTCCGACCGGTAATAGCGTCTTATTGCGCTGTGCGCCCATGCGGGTGCCCGCGCCGGCGGCGGCGACGATCGCCCACACGCTCACGCGGGGCCTTCTCTGGACAGAATGTGGATGATGTGGTCATACAGCGCGCGGGCAGACAGTGGCCAGGCATCGGCAAAGCGCTGGGCCAGGTCGCGCGTGGGCAGGCTGATTTCCAGGGCCATCAGAGGCGCCCCCTGTTCCACCACCTGCATGGACACGCGATAGGCGCGGCCGCTGTCCCGGTCAATGCGCGCGGGCAGTTCCGCCTGCTGCCTGACGCGCGCGAGGAAGCTCGGCACCGCGTCCACCAGCGCCGTGCGCATGCTTTGCACGATGCGCCCTTCAAACATGGATAACGTTTTCCTGCCCTTGGGGGAAATATCAAACAGCTCGTCTGCCGGCAGGCGATGGGAAACGACCTCGCCGCTTTCCTTGAGGTCATGCAGCGCGGTTTGCAGTTCAAAGTAGCTGACCAGCTCGGTTTCAAAAAAGAAGGAGATGAGCGTCAGGTTGCTGCTTGCGCCCAGGCGGTCCAGCGCCAGCAGGACCATCATCCTGCACTCGACAATGCCTGGACGGTGCTCCGGCAGCTCTGCCATGCGATCATCCCCCTTTTTATGCTGCGTTCATTATCCGTAGATTGCGGGCAATCGTCAAGCCCAGAACGCGCGAACCTCCTCCCCGACCATCGCGGGATGGTTGAGCATTTTCATTTGGTAATGCGGGGGCAGCAGCCTTGCGTATGCACCTTGGAAGTACCGGTCATCCAGCAGCAGCACCACGCCGCGGTCGGTTTCCGACCGGATCACCCGGCCTGCTGCCTGCAGCACCTTGTGCATGCCCGGATAGCGGTAGGCGTAGCCAAAGCCGTCGGCAAACATCGCGTCAAAGTGCTCCGCCAGCGCCTCCTGCTCCCGGTTAACCTGCGGCAAGCCCACGCCCACCACGCACACCCCGATCAGCGCGTGTCCGGGCAGGTCAATGCCCTCTGAAAACACGCCGCCCAGCACGCACAGCCCCAGCAAGGGCGCGTCATCGCGCGTAAAATGCGCAAGGTACGCCTCGCGCTGGGTATCCCCCATGCCGCCGGTCTGCGGCAGCAACTGCAATTCAGGCCATTGCTCTGACAGCAGCGCCAGCACCAATTGCAGATAGGCATAGGACGGGAAGTACACAATATACTTGCCGGGGTGCGCCAGAAACAGCGCGCGGATGGCTTCCGCCACCTGCTGCGCGGTGTCATCGCGCGCCACATACCGCGTGTTGACGGGCAGCCCCAGCACCAGCAGGTGCTCAGGAGGGAACGGGGAAGGCAAATCAAAGCAGGCGTCATCCTCCTGCCCGCCCAGCAGGTCGCGCATGCTGGTCAGGGGCGACAATGTGGCGGAAAAGAAGACGCTGCCCTGCATGCGCCTGGTGGATTCCTGCAGGTGGCGCGTCACGTTCAGACAGAACAGACGGACGACCCTGTCTTTGGCGCTTTGGCTGGTCAGGATCCGATAATCCTCCGGCGCCTCCTGCACACGCCGGGCGGCCATCAGGAAACCGAGCAGGTCTGAAAACAGCGTGCCTTCGCGGAAGGGCGTGCCGGGCTCCGTCAATGCATCAACAAGATCGTTGGCCGCCGCCAGCAAGGCGTCCGGCAGCTCCAGGGCGTCGGGGTCCATCGCGCGAAGGGTTTTGATCAGTTGCGTGGCCGCCCGGTACACCTGCGTTTTGCGGCCATGCCGTTTGCCGTCTTCCCGGCGGAACGCCGTAACTGCGGCGCTGTCCAGACTGCCTGAGAGCATGTCGCGCACGCGGTGCGGCAGGTTGTGCGCCTCATCCATCAACAGCGTCACGCGGCCAGGGCTCTGGAAAACGCGCCGCAAAAACACCATGGGGTCAAACGCGTAGTTGTAGTCGCAGATGACCACATCGGCGATCTCACACAGCGCCAGGCTGAACTCAAAGGGGCACAGCATGTGCCGGTCGGATAGCGCCAGCACGTCCTCGGTGTCCCAGCTGGGCCACGTCAGCGCCTCGCGCAGCGCTGCGCCCTGTCGGTCGTAGTGCCCCTTGGCGCGTGGACAGTACGCAGGATCGCAGCGCACCTGATCCTGCGGGCAGACTTTGTCCCGGGCGTTGATGGTCAGCGCGTGCAGGCACAACCCCTGCGCCCGCATGCGCTCCAGTTCCGACAACGCGGCGCGCCGTGCGGTCGTTCGCGCGGTTAAATAAAAGACCTGGCGGTTGATGCCCGCGCCCAGCGCCTTGAGCGACGGATACAGCACCGCGGCGCTTTTCCCGGCTCCGGTGGGCACGGACACATACAGCCGCTTTCCACGCTGGATCGCGGTATACACCTGCATGGCCAGCTCGCGCTGGCCGGGACGATATTCGGCGTACGGAAACGGCAACGATTGAAGCGACTGGTCGCGCATCGCCTTGCTGTCCATGATCAACATCTGCCAGGACACATAGGCGTCCAGCAGATCAAAAAAGCGCGCTTCCAGCGCGGCCATATCATGCGGTTCGGGAAACGCACAGCGCTCGCGCCCCAGTTCATCGACATAGACCACCGAGGCGATGAGATCGGTGTAGCCGTCGCGTACGCCCAGCATGTACGCATAGCACATCGCCTGCGCGCGGTGGGCGACATAGGGTTCCACAAGTACGCCAGAGCGCAGCAGCTTGATCTCCTCGATGCGCGGCGGTTGAATTGTTTCGTCCAGCAGGTCGATGCGGCCGGTCACTTTGACGGAAACGCCCTGGCGCTCGCCTTGCCAGGCGACGGATACTTCGCCGCGCATCTGGCTTTCGCGCTGCCTGGCACGGTGCGCGCGGCTGCCGGCATCCATGTCCACACGGGAGGAGGGCACGATGTCCGGCCCAAAGATCGAAAACTCCACCATCGTGCGGACGGAGATGACCAGGTTTCGTTCACCCGTCATGGCATGCCTTCGTAGAACACGCGGGTCAGTTCCAGCCCGTGGGCCGGTGCGGTTGGGCCTAGCACCAGCCGGTTGCCTGTTACCAGCGCCTCGCTCACCACATCGACAGGGCGCTTGCCTTTGCCGATGTCAACCAGCGTGCCGGCGATGATGCGCACCATGTTGTACAGGAATGCGGTGCCGCGCACCGTGATCACGATCATGTCGCCGGAGCGCGTTACGGATACCGTCTGCAGTTCGCGCACGAAGGTTTTGGCGCTGCCGCCGGCGGCGCTGAACGCCCGGAAGTCATGTCGGCCCACCAGTCGGGCGGCGGCGTGCTGCATCAACTCCACATCCAGCGGGACCGGCACATGCGCGCTGTAGCGCGCGGTCAACGCGCCTGCATGGCGGCGGTTGCAGATGCGGTAGGTATACGCCTTGCCCCGCGCGTCAAACCGCGCGTGGAAATCGTCATGGACTTGAACTGCCTGGGTGACGCGCACATCGGAAGGCAGAAGGGCATTTAATGCCAGCGGGTATTTGTCGATGGGAATGGCGCCGGATGTGTCAAAATGCGCGCGCTGGCCCAGCGCATGAACGCCGGCATCCGTGCGGCTGGCGCCCACCACCCGCGTTTCCTGGCCCAGCGCATTACTGAGCGCCTCCTCCAGCACCTGCTGGACGCTGACCCCGTTGCGCTGCCGCTGCCAGCCGACATAGTCCGTGCCATCATACTCGATCGTCAGCAGCACGCGCATGGCTACATCACCCGGCGCTGCAGCACCGTCAGGAAAATCAGTAGGCCCACGGCTGCCAGCGCTGAGAAATCCGCCGCGCCGAACTTAAGCACATGCAAGCGCGTGCGCCCTTCCCCGCCATGGTAGCAGCGCGCTTCCATGGCCATGGCCAGGTCGCCCGCGCGCCGGAACGCGCTGACAAACAGCGGCACCAGCAGCGGGATCATGGCGGTGGCGCGCTGCTTGAGGTTGCCGGAGGTGAAGTCCGCACCGCGGGCAGTCTGCGCCTTCATGATCTTGTCGGCTTCCTCGGTCAGCGTGGGGATAAACCGCAGCGCAATGGTCATCATCATGGCCATCTCATGCGCGGGAAAGCCGATGCGCTTGAGCGGGGAAGCCAGCTTTTCGATGCCGTCCGTCAGCGTGACGGGCGCGGTGGTCAGCGTCAAAATGCTGCTGCCCACCACCAGGAAAACGAGGCGCAGCGAGAAGTGCACCGCGTTGTTCAGCCCTTCGTCCCGTATGACCACAAAGCCCCAGCGCAGCAGTTCGCGCCCGCCGGCGCCAAAGAACAGGTTGAGTACGAAGGTGAATATCAGAAGGATGCGCAGCGGGCGGATCGACCGCAGCATCATTTTGATCGGCAGGCGGCTCAAATAAATCGCCAGCGCCAGAAACGCCAACACCACCAGATAACCCCACAGCTCCGTCACCAGAAACACGGCCACCACGAAGCCCACGGTCATCAGGATCTTGGTGCGCGGGTCCAGGCGGTGCACCGGGCTGTCTACGGGGTAGTACTGCCCCAGCGTGATGTCACGCAACATCCGGCGCACCCCCTTTCAACAGGCGCTCCAGCGCGTCAACCATTTCCTCCATCAGGTAGCAGTTCGGGATTTCCAGGCCTTCGGCGCGCAGGCCATGCGCCAGCTGGCTGACTGCCGGCACGTCCAGCCCCATCGCGGTTAGGCGCTCCACCTGGGAAAAGATCTCACGCGGAGGCCCGGACATCGCCAATTCGCCCCGCTCCAATACCACCACGCGGGTGGCCAGGCGCGCCACATCGTCCATGCTGTGGGACACCATCACCACCGTGGTGCCCTCGCTGTGCAGCCGCTTGACATCCTGCAGCAGGAAATCGCGCGCGTGCGGGTCCAGCCCCGCGGTGGGCTCATCCAGCACCAAAATGCGCGGGCGCATGGCGAGCACGCCCGCCAGTGCCACGCGGCGCATCTGCCCGCCGGACAGCTCAAACGGGCTCTTGTGCCCGATTTCATCGTACGGCAAGCCCACCATGTCCATCGCGTCCTGCACCCGCGCGTCAATCTCGTCCTGGGAAAGCCCCATGTTCCTGGGGCCAAAGCCAATGTCCTTGATCACGGTTTCCTCAAATAACTGGTGCTCCGGGTATTGAAACACCAGCCCCACATGGAACCGCGCCGCCTTTTTGGAGGCATCGCTCAGGTTGATGTCTTGCCCGTCCAGCAGCACGCGCCCGGTGGTGGGGGTCAGCAGCGCGTTCAAATGCTGCGCCAATGTGGATTTGCCAGAGCCCGTGTGCCCGATGAGCGCCAGCAGTTCCCCGTCCGCGATGGTCAGCGAAATGTTCTGTATGGCGGTGGCCTGGAACGGGCTGCCGACCTGGTAGGTATGCCCCAGGTTTTCAAGCACGATGGGCAAGGCGCCGCACCTCCCCGATCATATCGTCCACCGACAGGATATCGCCCGACAGCGCAATGCCCCTGCTGCGCAGCGTCTCGGCCAGCTTGGTCATGGGCGGCACGTCCAGGCGGTACCCGCGGATCATGTCGGCCTGCGCGAACACTTCCCGCGGCGTGCCATCCATCACGGCGGAGCCCTCATGCATCACGATGACGCGGTCGGCCTGGGTGGCTTCCTGCATGAAATGGGTGATCCACACCACGGTAATCTGTTTTTCGGTGTTTAGGCGCCGCACGGTTTCCAGCACATCCTTGCGCCCGGACGGGTCCAGCATGGCGGTGGCTTCATCCAGGATCAGGGCTTCAGGTTCCATCGCCAGTATGCCCGCAATGGCGATGCGCTGCTTTTGCCCGCCGGACAGCAGGTGCGGCGCGCGGTCGGCAAATTCCAGCATGTTCACATCAGAAAGTGCGCGCTCGATGCGCTCGGGCATTTCAGCGCTGGGCACGCCGATGTTTTCCAGCCCGAACGCCACATCGTCGCGCACTTGCGTCGCCACGATCTGGTTGTCCGGGTTCTGGAACACCATGCCGGCGCGCCTGCGGATTTCCCAGACGAACTTGGGGTCAGCCGTGTCCATGCCGCTGACCTGAACAGTGCCCACGGTGGGCGTGAACAGGCCGTTCAACAGCTTGGCCACGGTGGACTTCCCGGAGCCGTTGTGCCCCAGCAGCGCCACAAACTGGCCGCGGGGAATCGCCAGCGACATGTCTTTTACAGCGGTTTTACCGCCCTGCTCGTACTGGTAGGTCACATGGTCAAGCTGCAGGTGGAAAGGTCCCGCCATCTATGCCTCCGTGCCGCGGTTGAACGCGACGGATTGATCAAATTGCGCGTAGAAATCCCTGCGGTAGTCCAAAAACCGGTCATTGCGGATGGCATCCCGCACTTCCTCCATCATCCGCAGGAGAAACCGCAGGTTGTGTACGGTGATCAGGTGCGCGCCGGTGATTTCGTCCGCCTTGATCAGGTGCCGGATGTACGCCCGCGTGTGATGCGTGCAGGCATAGCAGTCACAGCCTTCCTCTATGGGGCGGAAGTCCTCGGCGTTTACAGCGTTGCGCACCACCAGCCGTCCGGATCGCGTGAGGGCTGTGCCGTTGCGCGCCACGCGCGTAGCCAGCACGCAGTCAAACATGTCGATGCCGCGCAGCACGCCCTCCACCAGGCAATCGGCGGTGCCTACACCCATCAGATAGCGGGGCTTGTCCTCCGGCAGGTGAGGCTGCATGGCGTCCAGCATGTCGTACATGAGGTCCTTGGGCTCGCCCACGGACAAGCCGCCGATGCCCAGGCCGGCAAAGTCCATGTCGCTCAGGGTCTTGACGCTTTCGATGCGCAACTCGCGGCTGAACGCGCCCTGAACGATGCCGAACAGCGATTGGTCGCGGCGGGTATGCGCACGCTTGGCACGCCTGGCCCAGCGGTGGGTCAAATCCATGGCGTCCCTGGCGTCCGCGTCGCTGGTGGGATAGGCGGAGCACACGTCCAGCGCCATGGCAATGTCCGCGCCCAGCATTTGCTGGGTGTCCACGTTGGATTCCGGCGTCATGTGCAGGCTGCTGCCATCCAGGTGGCTGCGGAAGGACACGCCGTTCTCGGTAATTTTGCGCATGTCCGACAGCGAGAACACCTGAAACCCGCCGCTGTCCGTCAGGATAGGCTTGTGCCAGTCCATAAACCGGTGCAGCCCGCCTGCCTTCTCCACCAGCTTTTCGCCAGGGCGCAGCGAAAGGTGGTACGTGTTGCTTAACAGGATATGGGTGCCGACATCGTGCATGTCGCGTGAAGTCATCGCCTTGACGCACGCCTGCGTGCCCACGGGCATGTAGATGGGCGTGGGCACATCGCCGTGCGGCGTATGCAGCACGCCCAGCCGCGCGCCGGACTGCGCGCAGCGCTTGATTAGTTCAAAGGTTACCGCGTGCGCCATGTTACTCCCCAGGCGCGACGCCGGGCCAGATGGCAGCCAGGCCGTCGATTTCCCGCCGGTACGGCGCAAAGTGACCATCCATGGGCGGCGGCGCGACAAACAGCAGCGTTTCACCCGTGATCGGGTGCTGTAAGCTCAGCCGCATGCCCCACAGCGCGATCGTGCCGCGCCTGCGCGCCTGCCCATACCGGTGGTCGCCCGCGATGGGCCAGCCCGCGGCGCTCAGCTGCGCCCTGATCTGGTGGGCGCGCCCGGTTTCCAGGCGGATCGCCAGCAGACTGGTTGCGCCCAGCGTGGCGATATGCCGACCATGCAGAATTGCTTCCTTGCCACGGTTAAGGTAAGAGGGCACCACGGTGACCATGTTGGTGGCCGCGTCCTTTTCCAGAAAATCCCGCAGGGTAAAGCGGTCCATCGTCTGCCCCTGACACACCGCGACATAATCGCGCTTCATCAGGCCATCCTTGAGCTGCCTGGACAGCCGCGCCGCCGCCTTGCTGGTGCGCGCAAAGCACAGCACGCCGCCCACAGGCCGGTCTATGCGGTGTACCAGCCCCAGATACACGTCGCCGGGCTTCTGGTACTTTTCCTTGAGATAGGCCTTCAGCATATCCAGCAGGTTGGGGTCGCCCGTGCTGTCCCCCTGCGTCAATACATTGGGTTCCTTTAGCGCCACCAGCAGGTGGTTATCCTCATACAGAATGCTCGGTGTGGTGTCCATGCTGTCCTTTCGTCAGGGCATCCGCTGCCAGCGCGCGCAGGCTCCGCACGGGAGCACGCCGCCGCTGGTCACCGGCAGGGCAATTTCGTCGGCTTCAGACATGCCGCCGAGCCGCGCGGTTACCGCGCGGTCGATAATGTTGCGCAACACCAGCGGCTGGAAGCCGGTGGTGTAGCCATTGACCAGGAAAAACGCCGGGCGGTCGCTGAGCAGCCGCGCGGCCAGATCGACCAGATGATACAGCTCGTCCTCCAGCTTCCAGACCTCGCCGGTGGGGCCGCGGCCATAGCTGGGCGGATCCATCAGGATGCCGTCATACTGGCTGCCCCGGCGGATCTCGCGCTGCACAAAGCGCACAGCGTCCTCCACGATGTAGCGGAAACCGGTCTCCGGCAATCCGGACAGCGCGCCGTTCTCGCGCGCCCACTGGGTCATGCCCTTGGCGGCGTCCACGTGCGTTACGTGCGCGCCCGCTGCCACACAGGCCAGCGTCGCGCCGCCGGTATAAGCAAATAGGTTCAATACCTTTGCGTCCTTGCGGCCGGCCAGCCGTGCGCGCATCCAGTCCCAGTTGGCGGCCTGCTCCGGGAACAGCCCGGTGTGTTTGAAGCCGGTGGGGCGCACATAGAACCTGAGGTCCCGGTAGCGGATCTGCCAGCGATCGGGCAACTGCGCGGTATAGTCCCACTGTCCCCCGCCGCCGCTGCGCTGGTAGGTGGCGTCTGCCTGCGTCCAAAGCGCGGGCTGCGCTTTGGGCCAGATCACCTGCGGATCGGGGCGCGCCAAAATAAAGCGCCCCCAGCGCTCCAGCTTCATGCCGTCCCCGACATCCAGAACCTCAAAATCCGTCCAGCGATCGGCCAGAAACATGCAATCCCCTTCCAGCGCTTTCGGCTCACCGGATTATAGCATCAAGAGGGCGGAAAACCAAACGAAAGAACGGCGTTTGTCCGTGCTGCGTGTGCTATAATGGCAGGAATCAACGACGAAATGAGGGATCGACATGTCACCCGCCGTCAGGGCAGCGCGGATCCAACGCGAACTGGAAGCCATCAAACCCGACTGTCAGCACCAGGTAACCACCTGCGAGGAAATCCCGGACAGGCGCGATGTGATCCTTGTGATCAAGGACCTGCAGACGCTGCTGTTCCCCTGTTTTTTCAAGGTCAGCAGCAGCTATGACGACCCGCCGGGCGAGCCGTTTGAGCGCGCAGAAGAAACCCTGACCCGCATGATCAAACTGGCGCTTCCGTTCGCCAAAACGCCGGACGAACGCGATCCGGCCACGCTTACCGCCGCGTTTATGGAGCTGCTTCCGCGCATCAAAAAGCAGCTGGTGGGCGACGCGAACGCCATCTACCAGGGCGATCCGGCTGCCAACAGCTGTGAGGAGGTGCTGATCTGCTACCCCGGCTTTTACGCGATCAGCATCCACCGCTTCGCGCATGAGCTGTACCGGATGAACATCCCGATCATCCCGCGCATTATGTCCGAGTATGCCCACACGCAGACCGGCATTGACATCCATCCGGGGGCAACCATTGGGGAGCGTTTTTGCATCGACCACGGCACGGGCACGGTCATCGGCGAAACCGCGCGCATCGGCAACAATGTGAAGCTGTATCAGGGGGTCACCCTGGGCGCCAAGAGCTTTGCGCTGGATGAACAGGGCAACCCGATCAAGGGCATCAAACGACATCCGGACATTGGCGACCGCGTGGTGGTCTATGCCAATGCCGTCATATTGGGCGGCGACACGGTGATCGGTAGCGACAGCGTGATTGGCGGCAGCGTGTGGCTGACCAATTCTGTGCCCGAAGGCAGCGTCATCTACTACGACAGCCAGGCCAGCGTCAAGCAGCGGTAGCTATTGCGCGTCGTGATTGGCCCAATGGCGCGCGGCATCCACCGCGCGCGACCAGCCCGTCAGATGCTCCTGGCGGGTTTTGTTATCCATATTTGGCGTGAAAACGCGTGCGCCCGCGTCGGCAGCGTTTTCGGCAGGCATTTCACAGGCGCCCACCGCGATGCCGGCCAGCATCGCCGCGCCCAAGGCCGTGCTTTCCACCACGCGCGGCCGCACCACCGGCACGCCCATGATGTCTGCCTGAAACTGCATCAAAAATGCATTGGCGCTGGCACCGCCGTCCACACGCAACGAAGCGGGCACATGCCCGGCATCCGCCGCCATCGCGCGCATCAAATCATTGGATTGGTAGGCGATGGATTCCAGCGCCGCGCGCACCAGATGACCGCGCGTGGTGCCGCGGGTGACCCCGACCAGCGTGCCGCGGGCGCGCATGTCCCAATAGGGCGCGCCCATCCCGGCAAATGCGGGCACCAGGTACACGCCGCCATTGTCCACAACCGACATGGCCAGGGTTTCGGTTTCCGACGCCTTGTTGATCAGACCCAGTTCGTCCCGCAGCCATTGCACCACGGCGCCGGCCACAAACACGCTGCCTTCCAGCGCGAATACGGGCTTGCCCCCAATCCGCCACGCCAGCGTAGTTAGCAAGCCGTTGTCAGACAGGCGGAACGCGTCCCCGATGTTCATCAGCATGAAGCAGCCTGTACCGTAGGTGTTCTTGACCATGCCGTGTCCCACGCACCGCTGGCCAAACAGCGCCGCGTGCTGGTCGCCTGCCAGCGCAGCGACGGGAATGGATACGCCCAGGATGTCATTTCGAAGCAAGCCGATGACTTCCGCTGTGTCCACCACGCGAGGAAGCAGTTGGGCAGGAATGCCGAACAGGCGCAGGAGGTCATCGTCCCAGCTCTGCGTATGCAGGTTGAACAGCATGGTGCGCGCGGCATTGGTGGCGTCGGTCACACGCGGATGCCCTTCCACCAGATGCCAGGCAAGGAAGCTGTCCACCGTGCCGAACAACAGTTCTCCGCGTTCAGCGCGGGCACGCAAGCCACCCTCTTCCATCAGCCACTGCAGCTTGGTCGCGCTGAAATAGGCGTCCGGCACCAGGCCGGTGCGCTGTCGGACATCGCTATCCAAGCCTTCGCTTTTTAGGCGATCTACATAGGGCGCGCTGCGCCGGCACTGCCACACAATGGCATTGTGGACGCATTCGCCGGTATTTTTGTCCCACACCAGCGTTGTTTCCCGCTGGTTGGCAATGCCGATGGCGGCGATCGATTCCGGCGCGATGTTTGCGTTGGCGACGGCTTCTTTAAGGGACGCCAGCTGAGAGCGCAGGATATCCTCAGGCTGATGCTCTACCCAGCCCGGCTGGGGATAAATCTGGGCAAACTCCTGTGATGCGGAGGCAACCAGTTCGCCCGCCAATGTGAAGACAACGGCCCGCGACGAGGTCGTCCCCTGATCCAGGGCGACCAGATATTTCTTGCGCATATGCCCTCCCCGGGTTTTACTGGATACGCACTCCGTAGATAAACGAACCGCTCCGGGCGGTGGTGCCCACCACCAGATAGTCGTTGTATACCGCGGGCGAGCCGTCAATGGCGCCTTCCAGCGTCAGCTCGGTGACCACCTGCCCGGACTTTCCTGCCAGCATGGTCAGCTTGCCGCTTTCATCGCCCTGGATGATCCAAGCCTGCCCGGCTTCGTTATATACCGCCACCGGTGAGGACACCGTGGGCGCGGCCAGCGCGTGCTGCCACACCACCGTGCCGGTCTGCTTGTTGAGCGCCACGATGGTGGAGCCGCCGTTTTCGGTCAAGTTGACCGTAAAGATCACCAGGTCGCTGATCTCATGTTCGCCCACAACCGGGCTGGCTTTGGCGCCGCCGCGCTCTTCCTTGTTGTATTTGGCTTTGATCTCGTACCCCCAAACCTCAGCACCCGTCATGGCATCCAGCCGCCGCAGCGTCACGTTCCTCTTGCTGCCCAGGCGCGCGTGCGCGGTATTGCCCGTGTACAGCCCCAGGCTGCCGTCCGGATCAAAGCCCAGGGCGACGGTGGCATCGGTGTTGTCCCCGCTGTCAAACGCCCAGACCGTGGTCATGGTGTCCGAGTCAATGCAGCGCACATAGCCATATTTGTCGGCCACGAACATGTACTTGCCATACATCGCCACGCTGCTTTCGATGCTGACCGTGTTGTCGTTCTGCTTGCCCTTGCTCTTGACGTAGGTGACCTCAGGGTCTATGGCGATGGACATTTTGTCCTTGTAGTCAAAGGTGCTGTTCAGCTTGACCGTGTACACCAGGCCGTTCTCCCCTGCCACCACCAGGTTGTCACTGTTGCGGTCAAACAGGGCAGTGCCGTCAAAGGCGCCGTTGGTGGAAAACTGCGACTGCTTGTCACTGCGGCGTCCGTTGAGGAAAAAGGCCTCGGTCTGGTCGATCAGGTTGTATACATGCAAGCCGATGTTGCCGGTTTTGTTTGCCAGCATCGAAATGCCCTGCCCCACGGCCATCAACGGCCGGCCGTTGGGGTCCACCGATACGCTGCCCTTGAGCGGGAAGCCGATATCAATCGGATCGCGCGTTGCTACGCCATCGGTAAGATCCAGAAAGTATACCTTGCCATCCTGCGCGGCGATGATCACTTCCTTGAGCGCCGTCACATCGCGCTTCTCAGGCTTGATGTTCATCATGCCTCGGATTTCCAGCATCCACTTGATGATGGCCGGCTGCCCCGTCCATCCGATGCCGGACACCGTGCCGGAATCTGCCCGCAGGCTGCCGACCTCGGCTTTCCACAGCTCGGTCATCTTGCCCTGCGCAACATTCGCGTTGCCATAGGCCGCGTTGCCGCGGAAGGCATCGTTCCGGAAGGTAAACACGCCGCCGGCGTAGCCGGTGTATTCCCCGGGCAACGGCATCGCCAATGGCTGCGCGCGGGTGAACTCC
>JAGVSV010000058.1 GCA_019137115.1 Bacillota bacterium | reverse complement strand
ATGCCCATATAGTTGACGGCCTCTCCACCCAATGCCTTGCCGATCTGGTTAATGAAGCCCGAGTTCATGTCGGTAAACTGCAGGATCATGGACACCAGCACCACGGTGGAAATGAAGTAGGGCATATAGGTGATCATCTGCACGCCCTTGCGGAAGCGCCAGCTGCTCACTTCGTTCAAGCCAATCGCCAGCAATATGGGGAAAGGAAAGGACGCAAGCAACTGGTACAGGCTGATGATCAGCGTGTTGCGGATAACGTCCCACGCGCTGGGGGAGGTCAGGAACTTGGTAAAGTGCTTGAACAGCGGGTCCGCCCACGGGCTGCCGGTGATGCCGGCGCGCACGCGGTAATCCTTGAAGGCAATCTGCACGCCATACATCGGATAGTACTTGAACACCAGCAGGTAGGCAAGCGGCAACAGGATCATCACATAATACGGGATGCTCCTGACGACTTTCCTCCGGAACTGGGCGGCAGAAGTTGCGCGCGGCACGATGGAATGCCGGTTCGTCACTGGGTGTCCCCCCTTCAGTGGGGCCGAATTTGACTATGTCACAGTATATGCGGACAGGCGTCCGGATGCAAGCGGGTTATGCGTACGGCAGGTCCACCACGGCGTAGCCCATGGTGCGCGGGAGGGTGACGCGGCCGTTGGTGACGGGCAGCTCCTCGCCGTTGGGCACCAGACGCGCTTTGGTTACCGTGCGGGGCAGGGACAGCGTCAGCGTGACGTCGTCCAGCGGGCTTGCCTCCTCGATGGTGTCGATGGTGGCCGACTTGCGCACGGGGATATAGTGCAACACGTGGGCGATGTAGCGGCTGTGCTCGGGCTGCTCCAGCAGGGAGACGGTCACGGTGCTCGGGCCGTTGTGGGTGACCAGCTGCGCACCCAACAGTTCCCTGATCGCGTTGCCGATCAGCACTTTGCACCAGTGGGGCGCGTTGTCGCGGTACTGGCCGAACATCGGATGCGAGAACAGCAGCGCCTTGCCGTTGCGCACGGCCACGGGGTAGCTGTTGCCGGGGGCGGCGGGGGTATAGCGGTGGGAGCAGAACGTCAGCCCCTCGCGCGGGAAGTAGGGCGCCACCGCCGACAGCGCGGCCTGGCCTTCATCGGGCGTCACTTCCTCCCCTTGCATATAGATCACGTACTTGCCCTCGGCGTCCAGGCCATCGGCCAGCGGGCCTTCGGGCAGGATAAAGTCCGGGAACAGTCGGTGGGGGCCATGCCATTTGGCGCCGTAGCAGGCGGGGTACGCGCCGGTGTCGGGGTTCAGGCCGCCCCGGGCGCACGCCAGCACCGCGCCGCCGGCGGCGACGTAATCATCCACCTTCTTTTGCAGCGCGTCATCGGCGGTCATGTCATCCGGCAGGATGACCAGCTTATATTTGTCAAAGGGCATTGTGGGGTCGATGATGTCATACTGCAGCGCCAGCTCCTCAAACATCTGCGCGGCGCCCATCACGGTTTCGGGCAGGGCATGTTCGCGCAGCGGGGTCTCCGGCGTCACCAGCGCGGCTTCGGTAAGCGCCTTGGCTGGGCGCGCCCAGGGTTCGATCTCCTCGACGCGCTTGTATACATTGCCAATCAAGCGGTAGGTGGCCGGGTTGAGCGCGCCGCGCGGCTCCAGCTGGTCGCCCACGGACGCGGCGCAGCCGTAGCTGAGCATGCGGAACACCTCAAACTCCAGCGCTGCCTGGTTCTTGAGCGAATGGAAATCGCCCCAGGAAGTGTGGAACTTGCCGGTCATGCCCATCACGTCCAGGCCCAGCGCGCGCGCATAGCGGGCGGCCACCGGGAAGTGCAGATAGCCCCAGCCGCCGGAGGGCAGCGACTCAATCTCGAAATGGCTGTAATCGTCCTTGCTTTCGCGCGTGCAGGGCCCGACGTGGCCGGCGTTGTAGAAGATGGTGGCGTCCGGGTTCAGGCTGCGCACATGCCGGGACATCTCGCGCTTGAAGCGGTTGATGGTCTGCGACGCGAACGCGCGCACGGCTTCCTCGTCATTCAGGTTAACGCCGTACTCCAGCATCTCGCGGCGGCAAGCGGCGCACCAGCAGGGACGGATGCCCACAATGTCAAAAAACCAGCCGTCCAGGTCGTCGCCCAGGTACCCGCTGATTTCGGTGACCAGGTCGCGCAGGTAGGCGGCGTAGCCGGTGTTGACGCAAAGGGACTGGTAAAAGCCCGGCTCATGCAGCGGGCCGCCCTCATGCGCGCCGTTGGCCTTGCGGATCAGCCACTCCGGATGCGTGGCGGCCAGGTGGCGCGACCACTGCACGGTGACGTACACGGGCGCCTTGATGTCGCGCGCGTGCAGCGCCTGCACCTGCTCCCTGAGCAGGTCGGGCCGTGTCAGCTGGGGGTGCACCTGCTTGGGGTGCAGCTGGCTTGGGTAATACAGCCACCCGTGGTGGCCCGCCGCGAACACGGTGACCGAGTTCACATGCGCGTTCTTGAACGTGTCGCCGAATCGGTCGGCATCAAAATCCTGTCCGATTCCGTGGATGTGCTCTGAGGTGTGGAAGTCCAGGTGGACCTCACGCGCCCGTACATACCGCATACGCTGTACCTGCCTTCATTATATTTTTCCCCTGCATAAAGGACGCTTGCGCGCCTTGAACAATGTGTGTCCACATGATACCATCGGGGCAAGCAACCGTCAATCAAATGGCGGGTGGATCATCCGAGGAGCATGTATGGGCAAATCAGCCTTGATCGTCTATTATTCGCGCGGGGGCGAAAATTATGTCAATGGAAGCATTGTGAACCTGGACGTGGGCAACACGCACGTGGTGGCCGAAACGCTGGCCCGGCTGACCGACGGCGACCTGTTCCGCCTGGTGCCTGTGAACGACTATTCCCTTAACTACGACACGTGCGTCGCGCAGACGCAGCGCGACTTAAGCGACGGGGTGCGGCCCGAACTGACCGCTTTCCCGGCCAGCCTGGACCCGTACGACCTGATTTTGCTCGGGTACCCGACCTACTGGGGCGCCCCGCCGATGCCGGTGATGACGTTTCTGCACGACATGCATCTGGACAGGCGCACGGTGCTGCCCTTCTGCACGCATGAAGGCAGCGAATTCGGCCACAGCCTGGAAAACATCCGCGCCGCGTGCCCCGGCATCAATCTGGGCGAGGGCGTGGCCATCCGCGGCGGGCGCGTGACCAACTGCGCCGCGCAGCTGACCGAATGGCTCAACAGCCACGGGGTGGATGTGGTCAGCGGGTAATGCCGGAGAGCACACTTTCCAGCTTGCCGGCTTCGTACAGCCCGTAGAGCAGTTCCCCGAACAGCGAGTTAGCCCACGCGAACCACGGGCGCGTAAAGCGGGCGGGGTCGTTCGGGTCAAACCCTTCATGCATAAAGCCGGTGTCGGCATGCGTGGCGAGGATCATGGACACAAGCTCCGTGACCTCGCTTGTTTTGGTGGCGGTCATCGCCTGCATGATCAGCGCGATGTGCCAGATATAGCCTTTCGGCGTGTGCGGACTGCCGATGCCGCGGGCGTAGGTGCCGGCGGAAAAATACGGGTTGCCGGGGCTTAGTACGAACGCGCGGGTGTTCAGATACAGCGGATCATCCTTGGCGCACACGCCCAGATAGGGCAGCGAGAGCAGGCTGGGCACATTGGCGTCATCCATCAGATGATGGTTGCCCAGCCCGTCCACCTCATAGGCGTAGATGTCGCCGTGTTCCGGATGGCGCACCACGGCGTGCTGGGCGACGCCCGATTTGATTTCGCCCGCCAGCTTTCGCGCGTCATCCGCGAGCGCTGGATCATTGGCACGCGCGGCGAATTCCGCCAGGTAACCCAGGATTTTTTCGGCAAACAGGTTGCTGGGCACCAGATAGCCATATGTGCAGGCGTCATCGCTGGGGCGGAAGCCGCTCCAGGTCATGCCGGTGTAGCCCACCGGCGCGCCACGGCCCTCATTGGACAGGGTGTCCGACGGCGGGCAGTTGGTGCGGATAAAGTAGTATTCGCTGGTTTCATGCCGTTGCTCGGTGCGGAACACGTCCACGATGGCGCGCAGCGCCTGAAGGCATGCCTCATCCAGGAACGCATAATCGCCGGTGGCCTGGGCGTAGCGGTGCATCAGCCAGACCGGGTAGCACAGCGAGTCCACCTCGTACTTGCGCTCCCAGACCAGCTCCTTCTTTTTGGGCAAATCGGTGGCATCCCAGCCGGGGTGCGGCGTTTTATTGAACGCGTTGGCATAGGGATCATACAGGATACAGTCCACCTGCTGCCGGATCAGCCCGCGGATGACCTGACGCACTTCGTCAAGGTCAGCAAAGCGCAGGTAGTGTAGCACCTGGGCGGTGGAATCCCGCAGCCACATGGCGGGAATATCGCCGGTGATGACGAACGTGCGCCCCTCGTCAATTTGCACCGTGGTGTCCAGCGTGTTCATGAAGCACTGCTCAAACATGTCGGGCAGCCCCGGTATTGCCTTCAGCGCCTCCCTTACCGGCTCCAACCTTGTCCGCACAGCTTCTTGTACCTCACGTACGTTCATTCCATGTCCCTCACTTTCCCGTCATTTGCAGGCGCCGCTGTGCGCGCGCGCCCAGTTCCAGCGTCATCACCGCGCAGGATTGCTGCGCCAAATCAATCCGTTTGCCGGGCTTGCGCATCCACCCCGCGCCCACGCGGCCGGTGTCATCCAGCGCATTCTGGGCGATGGC
>JAGVSV010000309.1 GCA_019137115.1 Bacillota bacterium | reverse complement strand
AACGACGCAACCTACAATAAACAAAAACCAACGGAATGTAGGTTAATTGCATCATAGGGCCTTTGAACCCGTATGTCAACAAGGGAGAAGCCATGCCGCGCCGAATCACACCACGCAAAAGCCCACCGCCGGGCAGGCGGTGGGCACCATGGGATGACCCGTCAAAAGGTCATACATTCCTTAGTTACTTGTCGTACGCGGAGAAGCCCTGCATGGCCACGATTTCCTGGTGGCGGGCGTCATAGGCGGCTTCCACGTCGGCAAAGCTGTGATCGTCATGGAACTTGAGCAGCGCGTCGTACAGCTCCTCAGCCTTTTCCGCCGTGGGCGCCATCAGGATCTTGGGCAGCTCGGCCTGGTATTGCTCGTCGCACAGCGTGCGCTCAATGCCCAGGTCAGACAGCTGATCGATCGTCAGGTTCAGGCCCACATATTCGTCCGTGACGAACATGATCGGCGTTAAGATGTCCGACTGCTGGGTGATGACCCAGTCCTGCTTCTCCGGCGGCTGCATGGCATTGACGGCAAACTTGGTGATGTCCACGTTGTCCGAATGGCTGCAGAACGACCAGTACCACGCGCCGATGCGGTCCTTTTCCGCGGTGGATTGTTCGGCTTCGGGGATCAGCAGGATCGGGTTGCCTTCAGCGTCCAGCTCCTTGTACCAGTCACCCGGAGGTCCGTACATCATGTCGATGGAACCTTCCTTGGACAGCATGTAGGAGAAGAAGTCAAAGATCCTCTGGGGCTGTTTGGCCTTGGTGGTGATGCACAGCACGTTCCAGCCGATGGTGGGCTTCTCGTCGGCATACACATGGGTGACGCCTTCGGCCGGCGGGTAGACCGGGTCTACCACCAGCTCATAGGAGTCATCCGGGTAGTTGTCCATCAGGATCTGACGGAAGCGGTTGATCGAATCCTGCGAGAAATCGTAGTACAGAAGCGCGGTGCGGCCGGCTACGAATTTCTCGACCATCTGGTCGTTGGTATCGGTGAATTGCGTGTCCAGCATCAGGCCTTCACGGAACCACCGGTTCAGCTCCATCACGGCTTTGCGGTACTCCGGGTCGCGCAGCACGGACTGCATCTTGCCGTCGATGCGCGCGGTATGGTCTGCCGCCTGGTTCGGGCCGCCGAAGGAGCGGTAGAACGCGTTGGTCAGCACGTTGTAGGCGTCGTTGTTGTTGCCGCCGGCAAACGCGATGGTGGGCAGGCCTTCCTTGGTGGTGGGGATGTTGTCCTTGACGTACTTGGCGTAGGCATACAGGTCTTCCAGGGTCTTAAGCTCCGGGCTGCCTGCTGCTTCATACAGGCGCTTGTCGTACATCCACACGTTGTTGCCGCCCGTGGGGCCCTTGCGCGCCCAGTGGGGGACGGAGTACAGCACGCCGCCAATCTTCAGCAGCTCCTGCGTGGAGGCCAGGATGTTCTCGTCAAACATGGGGTTGTTGGCCTGCAGGGGCGCCAGGTCGACAAACACGGACGTCCGGCAGGTCGCCGGAGGACACCATCAGGTTCAGCTTGGCGGCCGCGTCGGCGTCCGGCTTACGCTGGTCGATGACGATGTTGAACTTCTCCTGCCAGTACTTGGAGATTTCGTCCTCCGCCCAGGGGTGAATCGTCCACCAGTCATAGTTGTAGTACAGCGAGAAGGTATACGGTTCTTCCGCGGCGGTCATGGTGCTCATCGGCACGAACGACAGCAGCATCGCGGCTGCCAGGATAAGCACGAGCAAACGTTTCTTCATTCGGTACACTCCTTTATTTTTTACACCGGGGTTTTTGGGGACCAATCTACCAGTAACAGCAACCCTCCTTTATTGGCATGCGATACGGCGCTTGCGCGCCGTGAATACCCTATCCCTTGATGGAACCGATCATGATGCCCTTGATGAAATACCGCTGGATGAACGGATACATCATCACAATGGGCAGGATGGTCACGATCATAGTGGCCATGGTGATGCTGCGCACATTGGTCTGGTTGCTGCGCGCGATGTTGCTCACGTCCAGCGAGGCGCCCGCGGCGGTGGCGGCAATCTGCTCTGCAAAGCGCGATTCATTGATGATGGACATCAGCACCGACTGCATGGGCTTCAAGGCCTGGTCGTTGACATACATGGCCGCGTCAAACCAGCTGTTCCAGTGGAACACCCCGATGTAAAGGGCGATGGTGGCCGTGATCGGCGTGGAAATCGGCAGGATGATCTGGAAGAAGATGCGCAGATAGCTGGCCCCGTCAATGCGCGCGGACTCCTCCAGCGCGTCCGGCGTGTTGGCAAAGTAGGTGCGCATCAGCAGCATGTTCCACAGGTTGACCAGGTTGGGGATCACATACACCCAGAACGAGTTGGTCAGCCCCAACTGCCGGATCAGGAAATACGTGGGGATCAGCCCGCCGCTGAAGTACATCGGGATCAGGCACAGCATCGTATAGTATTTGCGCCCGTACAGGCTTTTGTGCGACAGCCCGAACGCCAGCGTGGACGTAAAGAACAGCCCGGAGATCGTGCCCAGCACCGTGCGCATGATCGTGATCAGGTAGGCCGAGTACACCTTCTGGTTGGCGAAAATCGTCTGGTAGTTGCGCAGGGTAAACACGCGCGGGTAGATCGTCACGCCGCCGCGGGTGGTGTCGTCCGCGTTGTTCAGCGAAATCGCCAGCGAATTTAAAAACGGGTACAGCGTAAACACGATCATGATGATCATCGACAGCCACACCAGGGTAACCAGCATGACGTCGCCAAATGTCTTTCTACTCCTCACGGAAATCCCTCACACGCATCACAATTTTCATCAAAACAGCGCCGACTCGCCCAGCC
Source organism: Bacillota bacterium (assembly GCA_019137115.1). Classification (GTDB taxonomy): domain Bacteria; phylum Bacillota; class Clostridia; order Christensenellales; family Aristaeellaceae; genus JAGVSV01. The sequence continues at coordinate 3,366 of JAGVSV010000309.1, read as the reverse complement.
GGTCGGCCAGCATGTTGGCGCCCATCAGCAGCGCGAAGTTGATGACCGCCTTGAACACGCCGGCGGCCGCCGCGTAGGAGAAGCGCGCCTGGCTGATCCCCACGCGGTACACATAGGTGTCGATGATGTCGGCATACTCCTGCAGCAGCTTGTTGCCCATCTGGTTGGTGAGCATCATGCTCTGGTCAAAGTTGGCGTTGAGCAGCCCGCCCACGGTAAAGATCAGCAGCAGGATGATTGTGGGCCGGATCGCGGCCAGCGTGATGTACCACAGTTTCTGCACCCGCGACGCGCCGTCAATCTCGGCGGCTTCATACATCTGGATATCCACCGACGCAATGGCGGCGATGAAGATGATGGAGTTCCAGCCCATCTCCTTCCACACGTCGGTAAACACGGCCAGCGCCCAGTAATACTCGCCGCGGTTGAAGAACGGGATTGGCGCGTCCAGAAGGCCCAGCCCCACCAGCACCTGGTTTACCGCCCCGCCGTCGGAGGAGAAAAAGTCAAACATCAACCGTGCCGCCACCACCCAGGAGATGAAGTGCGGCAGGTAGCTGATGGTCTGCGATATACGCTTGAAGCGCTCATGGCGCAGCTCGTTGACAAACAGGGCGAAAATGATGGGGATCGGGAAGTTGATGGCCAGCTTCAACAGGCTGATGACCACCGTGTTGCGCAGCACCCGGCCGAAGTTGGGGTCCTTCATCAGCGCGGCGAACTGTTTTAGGCCCACCCACTGGCTGGCGCCCGGGAAGTCGCCCAGGCGGAACTCCTGGAACGCCATGACGATGCCGTACATGGGCACATACGCAAACAGGAGGATGAACAGAATGGACGGAATAACCAGAATTTGCAGATCCCACTGGTGGAGAAGCCTCTGCCAAAAAGGTGCGCGGTGAACGGCAGCGGTTCTCCGCTTTTCCAACATGCCCAACAATACCTCCAAAATAATCCAAAGAAGGAAAGTGGAACCCTTTGCTTGTTGGAGGGAGCGTACCACTGTTGATGGGCTTGTGTCAACCGTCCGGCGTGCCTTATATACAATGAGCGCGAAATCAGAGTCGTGCCTCAGATAAGAATGAGCGCGGAATGAGTATGTTTGTTGAGTGAAAGGAAATGTAGTGTCCATGGGTACAAGAATCGAAGTCACCAAGCAGCTCAAGGGAGCGTATCATCGGGCCAGGAAATCAAAGAAGTCCAGGATTCTGAATCATTTCTGCCAGAGCACAGGGCTGGGCAGATCCACGGCCAGGCGGTACCTGAACTCCCCGACGCGGGGCAGCGAAAACATCATGCGCATAGACCGAAGAAGGAGTCGTCCGAGCAAATACAGCACAGCAGCCAGGGAGAAGCTGATCTAGCTGTGGCGCATCATGTGCATGCCCTGCGGGAAGTACCTGGTGGCCGACCTGCCTGGCCGGATAGTGTCTTTGGAAACGCACGGGGAACTGGTGTTGGGTCAGAATGGCTGGATAGAAGAGGTTCGTAAAGGACTGCTCAGCATGAGCGCGGCAACGGTGGACCGTTATCTGAAAGCGGAACGTGAACGTCTGCGCTTGAAGGGCATCAGCACCACCAAGCCTGGCGTCCTGCTCAGAAACAGTATCAAAATCCGAAAAGCAGGAGACGAGATCCCTGCGGAACCGGGCTTCTTTGAGGTGGACACAGTGGCGCACTGCGGCCCTACGGTGAAGGGGGAGTTTGCCAGAACCCTGACGCTGACGGATGTAGTGACAGGATGGGTTGAACTGGAAGCGATGCGCAACAACGTGCATAAGCACATCCGTGCGGCGCTGGGTGCCGCAATGGACAGCATCCCCTACTAGGTTCAGGGCCTGGATTGCGACAATGGCAGTGAACTGGTCAACTACGACGTGGTCAGTTGGGCAGCACAGAGGGACATCTATTTCACCCGTGCCAGGCCGTACAGGAAGAATGATCAGGCGCATGTAGAATCAAAGAACTATCGTGTTGTCCGGCGGTATGGCTTCTGCTACCGCTATGACACAGAGGATGAGCGCAGCACGCTGGCAGCGCTGTGGAAACTGGTAGCTCACAGGGATTCCATTAACCCGGCTGAACTGACCCGCGACATTACCCGACTGCAGCGCATCCTGACAGGCTTGGCGAAATCAAAAACCGAGTATTTGATTGAAGAGGCAGAGCAAGCAGCAAGGAGGCGTTCATGTTGTTGTGCAGTAAATGTTTGCAGTGGGCAACAGGACATCAATAGCGCCATACCCCCTTCACCCGGAAATATTCTGCTTTACGGATTGACAGGGAGCCTCTGCCGCCATGCAGGGCCAGCTCAAGGGCCATCCCTTGCGGGGCTGGTCCGGCGAAAAGCCTGGCATGGCGGCCGCTCCCGGTCAATCCCCGCAGAAATTTCCTGCTGATCTTCATCCTGCTTCGCGCTCAAAGTATGTGAGGCATGGATAAAGCCTTCGCGCTCAATTTGACATGAGGCACCGCGCTGTCCAAGCCCTGATTTTGCCTGTGAAAACAAGGCCATATGGGTTTCGCGCGCTATCCCTTGAGCCCGCCCCTTGCCACGCCGCGCAAAATCTGTTTTCTGGCAAACAGGAAAAGAATGATGATGGGCAAAATGACCACGGTGGACGCGGCCATCAACAGATTGAACTGCGTGCCGGCCTCGGTGGTGAACACCTGCAGGCCATAGGGCAGCGTGCGGTTGTTGGTGCTTTCGATGATCATCATCGGCCACATGAAGCTGTTCCAGCTGGTGATGGCGTTTAAGAGCATGATCGTCACCAGCGCCGGGCGCGCGATGGGCACCATCACCTTCCACAGGTACTTCCAGTTGTTGGCGCCGTCCACGCGCGCCGACCAGTACAGGCCGTCGGGCACCGACAAAAAGAAGTTGCGCAGGATGTAGGTATAGAAAATGCTCGCCAGAAACGGCACGAACAGCGCAGGCAGCGAATCCCGCAGGCCCCAGGACACGATGGTCTGGTAGTTGGTAATTACCAACATTTCAAACGGCACCATCATCATGGACAGCAACAGCGTGAACAGCACATCCCGCCCGGGGAACTTGAGCCGGGAAAACGCAAACGACGCAAGCACCGTGGTCAGCCCGGTCGCGAACACGCTCAGTGTGGTCACGATCACGCTGTTGATAAAATACCGCGCAAACGGCGCCTTGCGGAAGGATTCGTGGAAGTTGTCCAGGCTGAGTGAGGACGGCAGCCACTGCGGCGGGAACACGTTGGTCTCCCGCGTGGTCTTGAATGCCGTCGAAAACATCCAGTAGAATGGGAACACCATCAAAACCGCACCAAAGATCAGCAGCGCATAGGTCGCGGTGCGGGCGATGCGCGCGCGCGTGGCGTGCGTGTGGTT
>JAGVSV010000266.1 GCA_019137115.1 Bacillota bacterium | reverse complement strand
CCGGCGGCATCTGGTCCACGAAGCAGAAAATGCAGTTGTTGGCACACAGCCGCGGGTTGCCGATCAGCGAATCCTCAAACGTTATGCCCAGGGGAAGATGCTCCGGTTTGATGATGTCCACCTCGCGCTGGTTCTGTCCATCGCGCCTGAAACGGATGGCCAGACGCCTGTTGGCGACCAGCGCCTGATAATCAATCTCATCCAGCACCGCTTCCCCGTTGATGGAGACCAGATCATCGCCCGGACGCAAGCCGTGGCGTTCCGCCAGACCGCCCTGTTCCACCGCTGATACTCTGCGCATACACCCTGCCTTTCCAAGGCAATTATGATGGAAGGCAGAAATACTGTCAAGAAATGCAAAGGATTCACAAGGGGGCTACAGCGCGCAATCTGATCGCGTATCGCGTTTGCACCACCAAACACAATCCAAAGGCGTTGACGCGGAACCATGCGCATGGTAGCATATGGCGCGCCGTGGAGAGTTGGCTGAGTGGCCTAAGGCGCACGATTGGAAATCGTGTAGGCGTTAATAGCGCCTCCAGGGTTCAAATCCCTGACTCTCCGCCAGCGACCCCCACTTTGCATGGGGGTTTTCATGTATCATCTGGTTCATATTGTTGACAAAACGGACAATGGAACGGTATTATGACCACTGGCAATCCAATGACTGAAAAGACAGGCGGGTAAGGATTTGTTCGGGGAAAAGGGTAGGGATCAGGGACAGGAGAACGCGGTGCACGCGCAGGGACTGCACGAGCCGGACCATATCGCCAGGGAAAGCGGCGTATGGATTGACGCAGCGGGCGCGGCCATGCTCGCCAAAGGCGAGCACAGAACCGTCGCCGAAAAATGGACATGGATGGCCATGCCCTACGGCAAGGTCACAATCCACAGCCTGCATCCCGATCTGAAGCTCAAAGCGGGGGACGCCCTGATTCTGCCGCCCGGCACGGGGACGTTGATCCTGCAGGTGGAACAGGACGCCCGCCTGTTGTGGATGACGGTGGACGGCCGCCTGGCAACTACGTTTATGACGGAGCTAGGCGCCTGCGGCCGGCACGCGATGAAACAGGGCACGCTGCCCTCGCAGATCCGTCTGGCGGAACACATTGTCCAGGCCATCGTGCGCCTGCAGCCGGATGATGAGGCGCCCTCGGCGCACTTGCAGCAGTTGATGTGGGCGATGCTGGCGTCGCACTCCGGGCAGCCGGTGGCCATGGATGTGGTGCTGTCCCATGAGATCGCCAAGGTGATCGACGCCATGCGCAACAACCGGTACCGCGACAGCCTGTCTTTGGGCGAGATGTCCGCGCTCAGCCGCATGCCGGTGGAAACCTTCCGCAAACGCTTTGTCGCCGAGGTGGGCATCCCGCCACAGACCTACCAGACCTTCTGCAAGATGGAGCGCGCCAAATCGCTGCTCAAGCGGGGCTACTCGGTTCGCAACGCGGGCGCGGAGGTGGGCATGAACGATCCGTACCATTTCTCCAAAACCTTCAAGAATGTGGTGGGCGTCAGCCCATCGATGTACAGCAAGGTGGCGCAGCAGTGATGCCGGGGGCAACCGACAATGACCCAGGCGCGATGAGCCCGCTGCAGCTGGCCTACGTAGGGGATTCGGTGTATGACCTGATGGTGCGCACGCATCTGCTCAAGGCAGACCGTAAACTGCGCGTTCTTCATCACGATGCCACATGCCTGGTCAATGCCGCCGCCCAGGCAAGGGCGCTTGCCGCCATCATGGGGCAGCTGACGGAGGAGGAGGCCGATCTGGTGCGGCGCGGCAAAAACGCGCATGCGCGCCACCAGGCGCCCCGATCAGCCACGACGGCCGATTACAGCGCGTCCACCGCGCTGGAAGCCTTGTTTGGGTATCTTTATATCAGCAGGCAGGAAGAACGCCTGCGCGCGCTGTTTGACATCATCTGCGGTGCCCGCAAGGAGGAAGCCAATGCCTGAGACCACGCTGAAGGTCGAATTGATCAGCATGACGCCGGACGGCGAGAATCTGTCGGCGCTGGCGGCACGGCTGTGCTACTCGGCGGCTGATCTGACAACGCTCAAGGAACGCGTATCCGCACAGGATCAGAGCGCACTTTTGGGGGCCATCATGGATTCCGGCCATCATTCGGTGTTTGAGCATGTGTCCTTTACCTTTGCTATTGAGGGCGTCAGCCGCGTCCTGCTGGCACAGCTAACCCGCCACAGAATCGCGTCGTTCAGCGTGCAAAGCCAGCGGTATGTGTCCCTGTCCAAAGGCTTTGGCTATGTCATCCCGCCGCGCATCAAGGCACTGGGAGAGGACGCGGTCAAGGAATTTGAGCGCCAGATGGCGCAGATGCAAACCTGGTATGAAAGCTGGCAGCAACAGCTGGGCGCCGGCGAAAGCAGCAACGAGGACGCGCGTTTTGTGTTGCCCGGCGCGTGCGAAACGCGCCTGATCATGACCATGAATGCGCGGGAACTGATGCACTTTTTCCGCTTGCGCTGCTGTGAGCGGGCGCAGTGGGAGATCCGTGCCATGGCTACGCAAATGCTGGTGCTGTGCAAGCAGCGAACGCCGCTGCTGTTCCGCAACGCCGGCCCCGGCTGTGTCGCCGGAAAATGCCCGGAAGGGACCAAAACCTGCGGCAGGGCGGCAGAAATCCGCGCCGCGTTCCGCCAACTGTAAACCATAGGAGGACAACATATGCCTTTTGATCGCCGCAACCATCTCAAGGGCCGTCCGCCAAGCAAGGAGGCGGGGGAAAAGCGCGGCTATGGTCCGCGCGGGCAGGACCGCAAGGACGAGCGCCCGGGCAAGCGCACGTATGGCAAGCCCATCCCGCCGGCGCGTAAGTACGAACCGTCGCCGGCAAGGCCAGCGCGACCCCTTGCGCCGCCCCCAACGCATGTGGAACCTGCTTTTGCAGAGCCAGTCAACCCCAACTTGCTCTACGGCAGGCATCCCATCCGAGAGGCACTCAAAACCGGTCGCGATATAGAAAAGCTGCTGGTTGCGGAAGGTGACCTGTCCGGCTCGGCGCGGGCGATCGTCTCCGACGCGATCCGGCAGGGTATTATCGTACAGAACGTAGACCGCACGCAGCTGGACCGGTTGGCGCGAAACCATCAGGGGCTGGTCGCCTTTGCGTCCGCCTACGCGTACGCAACACTGGACGACATTCTGGAGGCGGCAAAAGCAAAGCAGGAACAGCCGTTTGTGATCATCCTGGACAAGGTAACCGACCCGCAGAACCTGGGCGCGATCATCCGCTCGGCCGCCTGCGCGGGCGCGCACGGGGTGGTCGTTCAGCAACACCGGGCGGTGGGCCTGACGCCGTCAGCAGTGAAGGCCTCCGCCGGCGCGGTGGAGCATGTGAAGGTGGCGCGCGTGACCAACATCAACCAGGCGATTGACCAGCTAAAGAAGAGCGGCCTATGGATCTATGCCGCGGATGACAAGGGCAAGGATTACCGCGGGCAAAACTTTGACGGCGCCTGCGCGCTGGTCATCGGCAGCGAAGGGGAGGGGATCTCCCCGTTGACCATGCGGCACTGTGATCACATCGTTTCCATCCCCACCACCGGCGCGGTGGATTCCCTCAACGCTTCAGTGGCCGCAGGCATTCTAATGTTCGCGGTGTATAACAACCGCCACCCGATGGCGGACAACTAAGGTTTGCTGATGAATGATGCGATGGCGTCCGGCACGCATTATGTTCCGGAAGAACTGTTGACAGAAGAAACGGATGAAGCGCTCGTCGCTCAGGCACAGGCAGGGGACGAGCCTTCGTTGATGCTGCTGCTAAACCGGCACAAAACCACCGTGCGCATCAAGGCGCGCAGCTATTTTTTGATCGGCGCGGACCATGAGGACCTCGTGCAGGAGGGCATGATCGGTCTGTACAAAGCCATCCGCGATTACAAGCCGGATCGGCAGGCGTCTTTCCGCGCCTTTGCCGACCTGTGCATCAAACGGCAGATCATATCGGCCATCAAATCCGCCACCCGGCAGAAACACATGCCGCTGAACAGCTACGTGTCGCTGAATAAGCCCGTATATGATGAGGACAATGACCGTACGCTGCTGGATGTGATTGAAGGCAAGGTAACCAACCCGGAGGAACTGTACATCAACCGGGAGGACATGCTGCACATGGAAGCGGCGCTGGACAATCTGCTGTCCTCCTTTGAGCGGCAGGTGCTCAGTGTGTTTCTGGACGGCAAAAGCTATCAGGAGATCGCCACCCTGCTGGGCCGGCACACCAAAGCAGTGGATAACGCCTTGCAGCGCATCAAGAAGAAAACGCTCAAATACCTGGAAACGCATCGGCAGTAAGCCGGATTGGATGCCCATTCCATCGCGGGAAAACGGCTGTTTTCAAGGCGAAAACGGTTGACAAGTCCCCACACGCCCGATACAATAGCCGTTGTGTGTGCGGGTGTAGCTCAATGGCAGAGCTCCAGCTTCCCAAGCTGGTCACGTGGGTTCGATTCCCATCACCCGCTCCACTGGAATATGCGGACATCGCATACAAAAGACCACCGGCAGGTTCGCCGGCACTAAACCCGGCGAAATGCCTGGGAAACCCAAAAGGGGTAGGAGGATTCCAGTAAATGGGCAAACAAAAGTTTGAACGGAACAAGCCGCACGTCAACATCGGCACGATCGGTCACGTAGACCACGGCAAGACGACGCTGACAGCTGCGATCACCATGGTGCTGGCCA
>JAGVSV010000242.1 GCA_019137115.1 Bacillota bacterium | reverse complement strand
CAGGGGGATGGCGGCGTTGGGGTTTGCCGGATGTACCGGTAGGTCCGGCACAACCGGCTGGGCGGCCAGGCGCGGGCCCATTTTGGTGTCCATCAGCGACAGGCGGCGCGCAAAGCCCAGCTGCCCGCGCCACGCGCCGGTGGGCTGCCGCCCGGCATAAGCCCAATTGGACGCCCAGGCCATCATCGTGGGCTGCTGCGCGCCAAAGAACGTGACGCCGGCGTAGCTGTCAAAGCCCTGGTCGATCCTGGGCGCGCCGGAAATTACCGTTTCGCGGAACGTTTCTCCGTCAAACTCGCCCAGCACATACTGGGTGACGCTGCCGCCCTGTTCCGCGGGCCTTGACATGCTGGCCACCAGCGCCCACAGCGGTTGGCCGTCCGGACCCGGCAGAGCGAACACATCCGGGCACTCATACACGCCCCACAGCGCAGGGTGGCCGCCGAATTCGCCGGTTTTGTCCCAGCGGATCAGGTCGCGGGAATGGTAAAACGCCACATGGTCGCCCGCCGCGATGACCGCCGTCCACCCGCCCAGCGCGCCGTTGCGCAGCACCTTGGGATCGCGGAAGTCCCTGAGCGCCGTGTTTTGGATGACCGGGTTGCCGTGATAGGGCACAAAGGTACGGTGATCCCCGGCCACATACAGACTTTGCTGCTCGCTTTGCCCGTGGTGGGTGAACATCAGCACCATCGGGTTGTCCATGCCCGCAAAGCCCGGCGCCAGCACAGCGCTGCCGGAAAACGCCTCGCCGAGTTTTTCGTCCGGCGGGATGACGACGCCATGCTCCGTGAACGTCAGCAGGTCGCGGCTGGTGGCGTGCAGCCAGTGCTTGGGGCTTGCCTTGACCGCGTCCGGCGCATACTGGGCAAACACATGCCAGACGCCATCCGCGTACAGCAGCCCGTTCGGGTCGTTGATCCAGCCCACTTTGGGGCTGAAATGCCAGCGCGGGCGATACTCCATGCTCTTCTCCTCTTTCAGTCCGGCAAATTCCTGCGGTACGCGCCGGGCGCCATGCCATAGGCCGCCCGGAACATGCGGCTGAACTGGCTGACGCTCTGGATGCCCACAGCCTGCGCCACGGCGGCCAGCGGCATCTCGCGGTTCCACAGCAGATCGGCCGCGCGGCGCATGCGCTCCTGGGTGATGAACTGCTCCACGCTCAACCCGGTTTCGCGCTTGAACACGCGGCTGAAGTACGCCGGCGACAGGTAGGCCTCATCGCTGACGGCCTTTAATGTCAGCGGCTGGCTGATGTGCGCGCGAATGTGGCCCACCGCGCGCCGGATCACCCCGGCGTGCTGCGTGTCGCCAAAGGCGAACGCCGCCGAGATCAGGCCGTTCATCACCTCGCCCAGCCAGATGCACAGCTCCTCAAAGCCCTGGATGGTGACCAGCCGCCGGTACGCGCGGTAGGTGGCCTCGCGCACCTGGCGCGGATCGGCACCGTTCTCCAGCGCCCGACGGCTCATCAGCACGGTTAACTCATTGATGTGGGATTTCATGCGTTCAAAGGACATGCCGGAGATCAACAAGATGTGTCCTAGCAGCTCGTTCAGCAGCCGGTTGGCTTCCTTCCGGCGGCTGTGGGACATGGCGTCCAGCAGCGCCTTTTCCTTTTCATACGGGTAGGGCGCGCTTTCGGCCTGCTTGATGCCGTGCAGGTACGCCGAAATCTGGCCCTGCATGCTGTCGGACGCCGCGGCCTCGCGCAGGCGCTCGGCCTCCCGCGCGCCGCCAAGAAACGCGGCCGTCATGAACAGCAGGTGCGCCAGCGCGGACGCGCGCGCGGGGCCGATGCTGGTCAGCGCCATCACGCACTCATACGCCGGGCTGCCGGGCGCGGCGGTGCCGTTAAGCTCACACGCCAGATAATCCTCAGGCGGCACCAGCAGCGCCGGCCCGGCGCGCAGCCCGGCGGACAGCGCGTCCATGTCCATAATGGGCGAGGCAAAGTACGCCAGCCCGCCCGGGCACAGGTAAGCGTACTGCCCGCCAAAGCGCCGCGCGAACCCGAGGGCGTCCCGGTGCGCGCGCTGGCACGCTTCCCGCGGGGCATTGCCCGCAAGCGCGCACAGGTCACACGGCACGCCGCTTTCAAAAAGGACGGCCCCGTCGGGGGCCGTCAGCGCGCAGCCCAGACCCGTCGCCGCGGCATAGGCACGCACGGCTTCCCGCCGAAGCGGGTCCAGGTCCATCGGGGTGCGCAGCAGATCAGACACGGTTAGTAGGTGCCCAGTTCCAGCGCTTTCTCGATGAAATAGCGGTAGGTTTCAAAGTACACCGTCTTTGGGATGGAATGATCCGAGTGCACGGCGTAATTGGTGGTTTCCATCATCGCGGGGATCTTTTCCTCCAGCTCCTTATCAATGATGGCGCGGTCGTTGGTGTACAGCTTGCGCACGTCAATGCCGCCCATGAAGGCAATCCGGTCGCCGAAGCGCTTGTTGAGCTTGAGCAAATCCATGCCGGCCTTCACCTCGATCACCTGCAGGCAGTCAATCCCCGCGTCCACCATGCCGGGCAACAGGGGCTCAATGTACCCGCAGCTGTGCATGATCACCGGCATGCCGTGCTGGTGGGCATAGTCAATCGTGTAGGCGTGGGCGGGCTGGATCAGCTTTTCGTACATGGCCGGCGACATGAACGGCCTGTCCTTGAAGCCCATGTCCTCGTAGTACCAGATGCCGTCCGGATACCCTTCCTGTTCAAAGAGCATTTTTTGCAGCTGGATCGCCAGCTCCGCGTAGGTGTCCGCCATGTCCTTGACCCAGTCCGGGTCCTCCGCCATGCCGATGAGCATATTCACATGCCCGCACATGGGGTGGATGCTTTCAAACACGTTGACCCCGCTCCAGGTAAAGAAGCGGCCGGCCTTGCGCGAGCGCTCCTTGGCTTCCCGGTAGGCGGTGAAGTTGATGCGCCGGGGATCGGGCGTCAGCAGGGGTTTGATGGACTTGTCCCATTCCTCCCGGTCATTGACGCGGTAGGCGATGTGCTCCGGCGTGGTGTCATGTTCCTTATGCCGCCTGAGCGTCGCGCCGTTGCCGTCCAGCATGGTGATGGTCTCGGCGGTCTCCGAAATCACCTGCGGCTCAAAGTCCAGATCCGCCATCAAATTGAACGCCCAGCATTCGTCCATGTCAAAGCCGAACAAATCGGCAAAGTCGTCGCCTTCCTGAAACTTCCCCTCATCCAGCCACGCCTTGTACGTGTCGCCCCAGAAATGCTCATACAGCCCGATGCGGTCGGTCTTTTCGCGTTTGAGGATTTTAGTCATGCGTTCCTTGCTGGTCATTCAATGCTCCTTTTCGTGCCCGCGAAATCCGCGCTGCGTCATTACCGGAATCATACCCCATGGCACGCCTTTTCTCAATCGCTTTTCCCCTGAAAGTTGGCGCAAGTCACTTCCATATGCTATATTCCGCGTAACACCCAATGGCATTGAACGTTCCAGCCACCGCTTTATATCGCAGAACGGAGACGCATGGTATGGAGATCGCTGAACGCGTGTACATGGCTTATATGGGGTTGGCGCCCCGACAGATCCCGCACTGGGAGCACTGGTCGAATCCGGACGCGGAGACGTATCTCACCGGGGTTGATTATTATCAGCATCCCAGGCTGTGCCGGCTGGAGATGCAGCGGCTGTACCCGGAGTTGCGGCTGGGGGTGCCGGAGAGCGATGAAGCGAAGCCCCGGCCGACGGGCGATGATGTCCAGCACCACCGCGTGCGCTGGGGGGACAGCCTGACGGACACGTTCTTGCATGGGGAACAGTATTTCCACACTGAGGAGGACGTGCTGGGCTTCAGCCCGCTTGCGCACGCCGACATGCGGGTATGGCCGCATGTGGTGGAAGCCTGGGATTTCGCCAGCGAGGAAGCCATCCGCCAGCGCTTCCGGGCGCACTGGCCGGGCGCATGGAGCAAGCCCGCGCCCAACAGCATCGCCAGCGTGGGGTTTTACAATACGATGTTCATGTGGCCGCTGCTGGCGTTCGGCTGGGAGATGTTCTTGAGCTGCTGCCTGATGCCGGAGTTTGAGCGCGTCATGGACGAGTTTGCGGAAATCAACCGCCGGGTATTCCGGGTGTTCTGCGAGCTGCCGGTCAATTTCGTGATCTGCCACGATGACATCGTGCACACCAACGGGCCGGTGTGCTCGCCTGAGTGGATGCACAAATACGTCTTCCCGCGCTATGAGGAGTTCTGGGGGATGCTGAAAGCGTCCGGCAAGCACGTTCTCTTCATGTCCGACGGAAGGATGGATCGGTATGCCGATGACGTGATGGCCTGCGGCGCGCGGGGCATCATCTCCGAGCCGTACACTGACTGCAAGGCGATTGCCCGAAGGCACAAGGATTGCTTTCTGGCCGGCGAGGGCGACAGCAGGGTGCTGATGCGCAACGACCCGGACGAAATCCGGGCCATGGTGAAAAGCATGGCGGAGACATCGCGGCTGACGGGCGGGTACATGATGTGCATCGGCAACCACATCCCCTGGAACGTGCCGGGGGAAGCCATCAAGCGGTACATCGGGTATTCCCGGGAACTGGCGCACCGGTAGAGGGAGGGCAACATGAAACACCGCCTGTGGTATGACACCTGGTCGGAGACCTACATGGAAGGCTTGCCGATGGGCAATGGCCGGCTGGCGGCGATGGCGCTGGGCAAGCCGGACAAGCTGCGCATCGCGCTGAACCACGAGTGGATGTGGCGCGG
>JAGVSV010000272.1 GCA_019137115.1 Bacillota bacterium | reverse complement strand
TCCTCCTTCCGCGCCAGCTGGGCGGACAAATAGGACGGATACAGGATCTTTGAGTGGGTGGGGATGCGCGCGAGTAGCCCGGTGGCCCACCGTTCCAGATCCTGCTTGTTCATGTCGTCCTCCTGTGCGTATTTCCTCATATTATAGGGAGGTTTTTGATCCCCCGCAAACCGCACGAATGTAACAAAGGCAGGCCCGACGCAGGGAAGCGCGCGTCATGTCCGTTGCATGGACAGGGAGCTTGCAAGGAAGCAGGTTCACCGTGTGAAGGGAGATCAAAAGGATGCAGACACACCGATTCAAAAGGCTGGCGCTGTGCCTGCTGGCGGCGTGTATGATTCTGTCGCTGTCTACGATGCTTGCCGCGCTTGACAGCACGCAGGCGTTGATGGCGGCCTATGCGCTGACCCGTGAAAAGCTTCAGCTGGAGCCCACGGATGTCACCATTGACACCCAGCACCACGACCAGGCAACCGGCTTGTGGACGTTCATCTTCCGTCAGAAAGTGCACCCGGACACCAATGGACAGATCTTCATCCAGCTGAACGCCGATGGCAGCGTCCACGAGTTCCGGGCGCCCCGCAGCAACCAGGAGATCGAACTGGAGGAGCAGATGCGCATCCAATGGGCGGGCCGGCCTTCCTACGCATACAGCTTCCGCGGCGTAGCGGAATGGGCGCAGCTGAAAGCAGACTGGATGGAGAAGCTGCCCTTGTTGGAGCAGTACGTTGTCAAAGCGAATGAAAGCCGACCTCAGCTCCCTTACGGCTGGCGGCTGGTGGAGGTGCTGTACACCGACATCCGGCTGCCCGATGCAGATGCTATTCCCATTGAGGAAGCCCGCAGGACCGCGGTTGAGGCGGTGTTGACACTCCCGGAATTTGACCAGGAAAAGCTGGATCAGTACGAGCCGCGGATGGAAATCTACTATCACTCCAAGGAGCTGAACAAGCCTGTGTACCAGTTTGCCTACGCCCAGCAGCTGTCGCCCAATACCGATGCCGAGTTTGACAGATGGTTGCGCACGTACATGGATCCCCTGGATGCGATGTTTGGCGGAGGGGAGTTCGCCGCCCCTATGTACGTCAACGTGCGCATCGACGCCCGCACGGGCGATTTGGCGGAAGCCCCCAACGTACAGTATGTCGCTCCTGCATGGTGGAAAACGCCATCCAGTTGGTGAAATAGCATTCCGTGTCACAACAACAAGTCGCGAAAACGCAAAAAGTTTGCAATATGGGTTGCGGGCAAACGCACCGCATGGTATGATGCGCTTTGTGACAACGGGCGGTCCTCTGCGCATGCGCACGAACGTCTATGAGGGAAGGAGGAGTTTCCAGTGAGTGAATTGATTAAATCCTTGGAGCACGCCCAGGTTCGTACCGATCGCCCCGCGTTTGGCATCGGCGATACGGTGCGCGTGTTTGTCAAGGTTGTTGAAGGAACCCGTGAGCGCCTGCAGGCGTTTGAAGGCACCGTGCTGGCCAAGCGCAATGGATCCAACCGCGAGACATTTACCGTGCGCCGGCTGTCCTACGGCATCGGCGTGGAGCGTACGTTCCCGTTGCATTCGCCGCGCGTGGACCGCATCGAGGTGGTCCGCAAGGGCAAGGTGCGGCGCGCCAAGCTGTACTATCTGCGTGAGCGCCAGGGCCGCGCCGCCAAGATCAAGGACGGCACGACCTACTGATTGGTTTCCCGCCAAACCCGCCGCGTGCGGGTTTTTTGTATGGGCATATGCCTGGAATATGTGATACGATACGTATGCTGATCCAGGAAATACACCCGCGGATGGTGTCACATCCGGCCGGGTATTGCGACAAGGAGGACGGCTATGAAACTGACGCTTGAGGGACTGAAAGACAAATCGGCGTGGGAGCGCGCCGGCATCGGGCTGCCCCAGTTTGACCTGAACAAGGTGAAGGAGAACACGCGCAATGCGCCCACCTGGCTGCACTTTGGCGGCGGCAATATTTTCCGGGCGTTCCACGCGGTGGCCGCGCAAAAGCTGCTGGACGAAGGGCTGATGAACACTGGCATCGTGGTGTGTGAAACCTTTGACGGCGAGCTGATCGAGCGCATGTACGATGCGCACGACAATCTGGCCGTTGTGTCCACGCTCTCCGAGGACGGCAGCGCCGATCACCGCGTGATCGCGTCGGTCACCGAAGCGCTGCGGCTGGATGGCACGGTGCAGGCGGACACCGAGCGCGCCCATGCGTGCTTTGCGGCGCCTTCGTTGCAGCTGGTTACGTTTACCATCACCGAAAAGGGCTATGCCGTGCAATCAGGCGACGGGAAGGCCCTGCCCTCCGTGCAACACGACATCGACAATGGGCCGGGCAAAGCCGCTACTGCGGTGGGCATTGTGTGCGCTGGGCTGTTGAAGCGCTTTGAAGCCGGGAAATATCCGCTGGCGCTGGTCAGCACCGACAACTGCTCGATGAATGGGGACAAGCTGCGCGACGCGGTGCTGTACATCGCCCGTCACTGGGAGAAAGCCGGGAAAGCGCCCGAAGGCTTCGTGGCGTACCTTGAGGACAAAAAGCGCGTGAGCTTCCCGCTGACCATGATTGACAAGATCACCCCGCGGCCCGACCCGGCCGTGGAGGGGATGCTCAACCGCCTGGCCATGGAGGACATGGCGCCCATCAAAACCGAAAAGGGCACCTACATCGCGCCCTTTGTCAACGCCGAGGAGACCGAGTATCTGGTGGTGGAGGACGATTTCCCCGCCGGACGCCCGCCGCTGGAGAAAGCCGGCGTATACATGACCGACCGCGAAACCGTGAACCGTGTGGAGCGCATGAAAGTATCCACGTGCCTAAACCCGCTACATACCGCGCTGGCCGTGCTGGGATGCCTTTTGGGCTATGACCGCATCTATGAGGAAATGCGCGACGAAGATCTGGTGCGGCTGGTCAAGCGCATCGCTTATGTGGAGGGCATGCCGGTGGTGACCAATCCGGGCATCATTGACCCCAGCGCCTTTGCGGACCAGGTCATCACCAAACGCTTCCCGAACCCGTTCATCCCGGACGCCCCGCAGCGCATCGCGACGGATACCTCGCAGAAGCTGGCCGTCCGCTTTGGCGAAACGATCAAGGCATACGGCGAACACGGGGATTTGTCCACGGACAGCCTGGTCGCCATCCCGTTCGTGCTGGCCGCGTGGCTGCGCTATCTGATGGGCAAGGATGATCAGCTGGAGGACATGCAGCTAAGCCCCGACCCCAAGCTTAGCCAGGTGCAGCCGCTGGTGCAGGGCTTTGCCTTTGGCGATACCATCACCGCCGAGCAGCTGCGGCCCATCCTGTCCTTAACCGACATATTCGGCGTGGACCTGTACAAAGCGGGCCTGGCTGACCGCGTTGCCAATTTCTTTACCCAGATGATGGCGGGCAAGGGTGCGGTGCGCGCGGCGCTGATCAAGGTGGCCGGCGTTTAGGCCATCGCCTCATGCATCGCGGTGAGCAGTGCGCGCGAGGGATCGCAGCTGTGCTCCCAGTACATGATGCCCAGCAAGCCCTGTTCCCTTAAGTACTTGCATTTGGCAGCGATGGAAGCGGGATCATCATAGCTGATGAGCTCGCTTCCATTGTACAGGTACGGCGCCTGGGCGTTCTCGTCCCAGAACGCGTGCCAGCCGTTTTTGCCGATGTAGTTGTTGGCAAGCTCGGTATACCCCGGGCCGAAGAGCCCCACCGTCTGGGCGGGCTGAAGCAGACCGTTGTTTTTGTTGGGCACGCCTTCCCACCGGCGGGAGTAGAATGCCGCGCCGATCACCAGCTTGCTGTCCGGCACGCCCGCGTTGCGGAACAGCTGCACCGCGCGCTTGACCGTCATGCCGTCCGGGTCGTCCGGGCCCGCGTCCAGGGCTGTGTGGTGGCCGGCCTGACGGGAAAAGCCGCTGCGCATGTCGTAGGTCATCAACTGCACATAGTCGCACGCTTCGGCTACGAGATCCATCTGCGTGTCCCGGGTAAAGTAGTCGCCCGCGCCCGCGGCGATTGATACAATGCGATTGCCCGCCATGTCGCGCAGTTCGCGCATCAAATGGGTGAAGTTTTCTCGGTCGTCGGCGCTGAAGTCAATGTCAGCCGCGCCGGAACAGGGATATTCCCAGTCGATGTCCACGCCGTCCAGTCGGTGCCTGTCCATCGTATCGCGCACTGAATCAACAAACGCCTTGCGGGATGCGCGCGATTTGGCCATGATCGAGAACCCGCCCGCGCCCCAGCCGCCCACCGACAGCACGATGCGCAGCTTTGGGTTGTAGCTTCTCAACCGATCCAGTTCGCTTAATGACTGGAGTTTGCTGGTGTACAGCAGGCCATCCTGGATGGTGCCAAACGCCAGGTTCACATGGGTCAAGCGGTTTGCGTCCTCTTTTGTCATCATCGCCACGCCCTTGCTGGTGGCATAACCGATCACAGCGTGCTTCATGTCTTCTCCTTCCGGGCGCTTTCGCCCCAGGTTACTTTGCGCATACCCGGCATGGCATCAAGCAAGTCGCGATGCCCGTTGACCGCAACGGGCGAACCGACCTTTCTGAGGTAATGCGTATCGTATACGCTGTCCCCATAGCCATGGCTGTTCTCCCAGTCGATGGCAACGCCTTGCGCTTGCGCCCATGCTTCAATGCGTTTGAGCTTTTCCGCGCCTTTGCAGTTGGCCCCCACGTTGCCATGCGCATCCACCGGCGTTGCCAGTATGGCAGCAACCGGCAGCGCGGGG
>JAGVSV010000053.1 GCA_019137115.1 Bacillota bacterium | reverse complement strand
TGGCGGTCCGCAATCTCTTTGAGGATGGCCAGCCCCAAGCCGGAGCCTTCCTTGTTATCCTCGGAGCGCGTGCGGTGGAAGCGGTCAAACAGGTGGGGCAGCACGGCAGGGTCGATGCCCGGGCCACGGTCTGCCACCCACAGCGTGCGGTCGCGCAGCGTGACCTCCACGGTTTTGCCTTCGGGCGAGAACTTGATGGCGTTGGACAGCAGGATCAGCACCATCTGGCGCAACCGGCCGTAGTCACCCTGCATGGGGACAGGCTCGTCCGGCATTGTCAACTCGATGGTCACCTGCTTTTCCTGCGCCATCTGGCGGCCGCTGCGCACGGCGTCGGACAGCACGTCGACCAGGTTGACCTGGTCCATCTGCAGGTGATAATCCACGCTTTGCAGCTTGCTCAAATCCAGCAGGTCGTTGACCAGCCGCTCCAGCTGCCGGCTTTCGGCCAGCATCTGGCCATAATAGCGCGCCATCTGATCCGGATCGCTGACCACGCCTTCGCTGAGCGCTTCCAGCGAGCCGCGGATCACCGTGACCGGCGTGCGCAATTCGTGGCTGATGTTGGTGATGAAATCCCGGCGCAGTTTCTCCAGACGGTCGCTCTCCTGCCGCGCTTCTTCCAGGCGCAAACTCAGCGTATCCAGCGCCTGGGCAAGCTCCCCGATTTCATCGCGGGAGCGCACGCCGGTCTGCGCCTGGTAGTCGCCCTGCGCCAGTCGCAGCGCGGTGGTTTTCATCTGCTGCAGCGGCCGCACCAGGCGCTTGGCCAGCGGAACGGAGATCAGCGCCGACAATGCCAGCGCGGCCAGCAGGCTGTACATCAGCATGCTGCTGCCGTTGACAAACGCCTGGCTGATGCCCGACACCGGCTCATGCATCAGCAGCGCCGCGCTGACCTGCCCGTTGCGCACCACCGGATAGCCCAGCGTCAGCGTGGCCGCGTCCATCAAACCGCTGAACTGCTCGCTGAACACGGTATTGCCGGCAAACACTTCCCTGACCACCGCGTCCGCGTCCTGCGGAAGCTGGGCATAGCTGGGGGCGTGGGCGCCGCGCCCGGCGGTGATCAGCTGCAGGGATTCGTCCACGATCCATGTATGGCCCAGACTCATGTCATCCAGCAGTTGCAGCGCGCTGCCAAAGCGCTCCCGCTGCGGCCCGCCGCGCCCCATGCCCATGGCGCCTGACCACGTGTCCTGGCTGAGGGTGGTGGCCGCGGCGCGCGCCTGTGCCAGCATTTCCTCTTTCTTGGCGGTGACCACATGGTCGCGGAACATGAACGTGAACACCACGCCGATCACCAGCGCGGACGCCAGCGTGAGCAGCAGGAAGCTGAGCGCCAGGCGGAACGCGATCTTGTGCCTCACGCGTCCACCTCCTCAAACCGGTAGCCCACGCCCCAGATGGTTTTGATATCCCACGTGGGATGCGGGTGGCTGTCCAGCTTCTGGCGCAGGCGCTTGATGTGGCTGTCCACCGTCCGGCTGTCGCCAAAGTAGTCATATCCCCACAGCTGGTTGAGCAGGCTTTCCCGTGAAAAGGCGCGGCCGGGCGAGGACGCCAGCGTCCAGAGCAACTCCAGCTCCTTTTTGGTTAGGCTCACCGGTTCGCCCGCCATGGTCACCTGGTAGTTGTCCAGATCCACCCGCAGCGTGCCGCGTTCCAGCACATGGGCTGCGCCGTCGGTGCCCCGCTGCATCCGGCGCAGCACCGAACGGATGCGCGCCATCACCTCGCCGGGCGAGAACGGCTTGACAATGTAGTCATCCGCCCCCGTGTCCAGCCCCATGATGCGCTCGAAGTCCTCGCCGCGGGCGGTCACCATGATGACCGGCGTTTCGCTCTCCCTGCGGATTTCGCGGCATACCGCAAAGCCGTCCAGCCTGGGCATCATCACGTCCAGCAATACCACATCCGGCGCGTGCTCGCGGAACAGGCGCAGCGCCTCATCGCCGTCCCGCGCGGTGATCGTCTGGTAGCCTTCTTTTTTGCTGTATTCCTCCAGGATCGATACGATCTGCGCGTTGTCATCCGCGATCAAAACAGTGGTCATCCCATCACCTCATTTATGGGTGCATTATAGCGCAACACAGGGAGCGCGCCCAACACGGGCCGCCATGCTTTGGCAGGCGCGAACGGTTTTTGACGCCGCAGGACCATCGCCGCCTGTGCTTCGGTGGCCGTCTGGCGTGGCTGGACAAGGTTCGCGGTGTTGTTTTGCCAGACCCCATCGTACGCCAAGGGTGTGGCGAAAGTGTGTTTGCCGCCGCGCACAAGCCGCGCACAGGCAACCGCATCCGCTTTGCGTTTCGACAGGGTGCGTGATATGATCGCATCAAAATGAACAGGAGGGGATATCATGAAGCATATACAGGCGGCTGGCGGGTTGGACGTTCCGGTGATCGTGCTGGGGTGCATGCGCATCTCCGATATGAAGGTCAGCGAAGTGGCGGCGCTGGTGGATGCCGCGGTGGAAAGCGGCGTAACGTTTTTTGACCACGCGGATATCTATGGCGGCGGCAAAAGCGAGGAAGTATTCGGGCAGGCGGTCAAAAAGACGCCGGGGCTGCGCGAGAAGATCATCGTCCAGTCCAAATGCGGCATCCGCAAGGGTATGTTCGATTTCTCCAGGGAGCACATCCTTGCGTCCGTGGACGGCAGCCTGAAGCGGCTGGGCATGGACTATCTGGACGTTCTGCTGCTGCACCGCCCGGACACGTTAATGGAGCCGGACGAAGTGGCGGCAGCCTTTGACACGCTGCACGCGGCCGGCAAGGTCAAGCACTTTGGCGTGAGCAACCAGAACCCCTGGCAGATGGAGTTGCTCAAGACATCGGTCAAGCAGCCGCTGCTGTTCAACCAGCTGCAGATGAGCGTGATGTTCACCGGCATGGTGGACGCGGGGTTCAACGTCAATATGAAAAACCCGCCGTCGGTGGATCATGACGGCGGCATCCTTCCCTACTGCCAGTTGCAGGGCGTGACCGTGCAGGCGTGGTCGCCCTACCAGTACGGCTTCTTCGAGGGTCCGTTTGTGGGCAACAAAAAGTTCCCGAAGCTCAACAAGGCGCTGGAGGAAGTCGGCGAGGCGCATGGCATCTCCGCCTCCGCGGTGGCCAGCGCGTGGCTGCTGCGGCATCCGGTCAAGATGCAGGTGGTCCTGGGCACCACAAAAGCCGAGCGTGTGCGGGACATCGCCAAGGCTGCGGATATCACGCTGACCCGAGAGGAATGGTACCGCCTGTATCTGGCGGCGGGGAACGAGTTGCCGTAAGGGCTGGAATAGTTGCTGCGTGTAAAGGCACGCGACAGGCAGGAAGAAACAAGCAACAATAGAATGGCGTAAAATACGGCGATCGCGAGTTGCAGAAGTGCTACTCGCGATCGTTTTTGGGGTGGCCTGGCAAGCGGCAAGCCCACCAGTGCCTGTTATGCCATTCCGCCTGCGCCCTGCCGCGCCAGTCCCGCGTAGACCGGTTCCAGCGCGTGATACGCCTGATCAAACAGCGGCAACAGATCCCCATATATTTCGGCGACATCCGGCTCAGGGGTGTGGGTGCGGGCGATGGTCACCATCTGTTGTGTGATCGAAAAATCCTTGTACAGCCCCACGCCCACGCCGCCGGTGACGGCGGCGCCCATGCTGGTTGCTTCCTCCCGCAGATGCGGCACGCGCACCGGCATGCCAAAGACGTCGGCCATGATCTGGCACCAGATGTCGCCACGGGCGCCGCCGCCGGTAACCAGCACTTCATCAAGAGGAATCATGGACGCGATGATGCCCAGGTTGAGCTTCAGGTTCATCGTGATGCCCTCCAGCGCCGCGCGCACGAGGTCATCCAGCGTGGTTTCCATGCCTATGCCAATGTACGCGCCCCGGGCGTCCGCGTTCCAGCGCGGTGACCGCTCCCCCAGCAGATGCGGCAGGAAAAGCAAGCCGTTGGCGCCGGGCGGGCTTCTGCGCGCGCGCTGGTCCATCAAGCGGTAGGCGCTTGTGCTTTTCGCCTGTGCCTGCGCAACATCCAACCCGCACAGCGCGTTGCGCACCCAGGCGTAGGCGTTGCCCGCGGCCTGCATCGCCGCGTTGGGCGAATACAGGCCCGGCACGATGTGCACCCAGGTCACCACGCGCATGTCGTCATCGATCAAGGGCTGGTCGCAGGTGGCGGCCACCCAGGCGGAGGAGCCCAGGGTACAGTACCCATGGCCGGGGCTGACCGACCCCACGCCCACATTGGCGCACACGCCATCGCCGCCGCCGGGCACCACGGGCGTGCCGACAGCCAGACCGGTTTCCCGTGCCGCCTGTTCATGCACGGTGCCCACCACGGAAGTGGAAAGGGCGATGTCCGGCAACTTGTCCGGGTCGATGCCCGCCGCGTCCAGCACCCCGGCATCCCAGGAGAAGGTGTTGAGGTTCACACAGTTGAAGCCCGCCGCGTCGGTGGGTTCCGTCACAAAGCGGCCGGTCAGCTTGTAGACAATATAGTCCTTGGCGTTGAGCACCTTGTGCGCCTGACCAGCCGTTCGGACAGCGCCGCCGCCTGTGCCTGCGCGCGCTGATCCGCCCATATAATGGAGGGCCGAAGCGGGGTGCCCTTCCTATCCACCGGCAGGCAGCCCATCATCTGCCCCGAGAAGCTGACCACCGCGATGTCCTTGGGGTTGATGCCGCATTTGGAGAGCAACACACGCGTGGACGCGCACACCGCCTGCCACCAGTCCTCGGCGTTCTGCTCGGCCCATGTGCCGCGGAAATACCGCACCGGGTACGGGATGACCGCGCTGTCAACCAGCTTGCCTGCATCGTCAAACAACGTCGCCTTGTTGCCGCTGGTGCCTACGTCGTGCGCCAAAACATATTTCATGACGTGCTCTCTGCCTCCCCGGGGAGCGCCAGATAGACAAATCCGCCGCCGCGCGTGGTCGTGCGCAGCCACAGCGCAAGATCCACGGAGAGTATGTTGGTGTTGTCCAGCACACGCAGCACAACATTTGCACCCTGGCGCTCCAGCCCGAGCACGGTCACCCAATGCCAGGCGTCCAGGTGCTCCACCGCGCCGTTGGACAGGTTGAGGAACGCCACAGGGGAGTTCGCCGCCAGCCCCTTTTCAATGAACACGGCAGTCTCCCCGGCAGTCGGGCGCAACCTCTCGTCCTTGTCCACGTCCAGCACTTGGCTGCGCAGCAGGCTGCCGATAGACGCCAGCAGGCGGTCGGCACCATCCCGGAACAAGCCCGTAGTGTTCAGGCCCCACATCGTGGGCGTTATA
>JAGVSV010000035.1 GCA_019137115.1 Bacillota bacterium | reverse complement strand
ATGTCCGGCGCGCTGTCCCTTGCGTAACCAACCAGGAATTTGGTGAACCGGCGGATGCCCGCGTCAAAGCGCTGGGTGTCCTTTTTCCCGCGTGCGATGTCCTCCAACTCCTGTTCCCACTTGGCGGTGGTTTCCGCCGAGGCGATCTCCGCCGGCACCGCGGCGATCAGCTGCTCTCCTTTTAGCGTGGCGTGCAGCGCCTTGCCCTGCCTGCGCACATACCCCACGCGGATCAGCCGCTCGATGATGGCGGCCCGCGTGGCCGGGGTGCCCAGGCCGCTGCCGCGCATCTGTTCGCGCAGCGCTTCGTCCTCAATGTCCTTGCCCGCCGTTTCCATGGCGGACAAAAGGCTGGCGTCGTTGTGCGCGGGTGGCGGCTTGGTGGCGTCCTGCTTGACCGATGCGCTTTGCGTCTGTCGCTCGTCCCCCACCGCCAGGCCGGGCAGCGTTTCCTTGTCGGCGGCCTTATCCCTGATCACATCTTTCCAGCCGCTGACCAGCACCGTGCGCCCGGTGGAGCGGAAATTGTGGCCCAGTGACTGGGTGATGACCCGCACCGCCTCATACTCGTGAGCCGGGTAAAACGCCGCGATAAAACGGCGTGCCACCAGGTCATACAGCGCGTGCTCGTCCGGCGTAAATCTGGCGGGGTCGACCTTCTGCGGGGTGGGGATGATCGCGTGATGATCGCTGACTCTGCTGTCATCATACACGCGCCTGGGCGCGGGCAGCGTGCCGTTGGGCTTGGGGATGCCGCTGACCAGAGGCTGATACGCCACGGGCAAAGCGGTCAGCGCGCCGCTCACCTTGCCGGTCATGTCCTGGGGCAGGTGCTTGCTGTCCGTACGCGGGTAGGTGATCGCCTTGTGCTTTTCGTACAGCGCCTGCGCGCAGGCCAGCGTCTTGCTGGCGGTGAACCCCAGGCTGCTGTTGGCGTCGCGCTGCAGTGTCGTCAGGTCGTACAACAGCGGCGGCAGTTCGCGCTTCTGCTCCCGGTTGACATCAATAACCGTTGCCCGCTTGCCCCGCACCGCCTTGGCGATTTCGTTGGCTTTCTCCTTATTGGCGATGCGGTGGCTGGTTTTCTGATCCTTCGCGTCAGGATCAAACCATGTGCCCTGGTAATCGCCAAAGCTTGCCGTGACGGTGAAAAACGTCTCCGGCACAAAGGCCCGGATCTCCTGCGTGCGGCGCACCAGAATCGCCAGCGTGGGCGTCTGCACGCGGCCCACGGACAGCAGCGCGCCATACCGCAGGGTAAACGCCCGACTGGCGTTCATGCCCACCAGCCAGTCCGCCTGCGCGCGCCCCAGGGCGCTGGCGTACAGGCCGTCGTATGCCTGTCCTGGCTTCATTGCGGCCAAACCGTCGCGGATGGCCTGGTCGGTCATGGAGCTGATCCACAGCCTGTCAAAGGGCTTTTTGCAGCCGCTTTTCTCGTAGATCAGCCGGAAGATCAGCTCCCCTTCGCGTCCGGCGTCCGTGGCGCAGATCACCCTGTCCGTCTGCTTGTCACAGATCAGCTTTTTGACCACCTGGTACTGGCTTTTCGTTTTGGGGATGACCTTGGTGGGGATCGTCGGTGGCAGGATGGGCAGGTCCTCGGCGCGCCAGCGCTTGTACTTTTGGTCGACCTCGTCCGGTTCGCACAGCGTCACCAGATGGCCCAGCGCCCAGGTCACCTGATGGGTGTCCCCGCCGATAAAGCCCTGCCCCTTCTGGCGGCACCCCAAAACGCGCGCAATGTCGCGCGCCACGCTGGGTTTTTCGGCCACCACCACGATCAACGCGGCCCTCCTGAACACAGGCGGACACCCGCCCGTACTGGGCTGCATCCGCCTGAGGTGCTCTACGCATTGTAGCACAGCGCGCGGCCGTGCGCCACGCGAACGGCGCTAAAACGGCAGTCCGCTGTCGTCCACCTCCTGCAGGTTGAGCATCTGCATAAAATCCAACTGGTTGGTGTCCGATAGCTCGCGCAGCGCGCCGGCGCGTGTCAGCAGATCGATGCCGGCGGAGCTAACCTTGGTGCGCTGGCTTAAGTCCTCGATGGACACGAACGGGTCCTTGCGCTGCTCCACCACGCTTTGCGCGGCTTGCTCGCCAAAGCCTTTGAGCGATGTGAACGGCGCGCGCAGCGCGTTGCCCTCGATCATAAAGCGCGTGGCGTCGCTCTTATACAAATCCGGCGGCAGCATCGCAAATCCGCGCAGGCCCATCTCCAGGAGCACCTCCAGGGAGACCAGGCTTTCCTTGTCCTTGTCGGTCAGGTTGCGCTCCTCGCTGTTGGCCAGATCGTCAACCATCCGTTGGATGTGCTCGACAGGGCGCGCCATGTCCAGCGCGTCAAACCCCTTGGCGCGGATGCTGAAGTACGCCGCGTAATATGCAAGCGGGTGGTATAGCTTGAACCACGCCACCCGAAGCGCCATGATCACGTACGCCACCGCGTGGCCTTTGGGGAACATGTAGCCGATTTTCAGACAGCTGTCGATAAACCACTGCGGCACACTGGCTTCGTGCATTGCCTGCTGCATGACCTGGGTCAGCCTGCGTCCCTTGCGCACGTGCTCCATGATGTCAAACGACACTTTGGCGGGCATGCCCAGCCCGATTAGATAGTTCATGATATCATCGCGTGTGCAGATGCACTGGCTTAACGTGGCGATCTGCTTGGCGATGATGTCCCGCGCGTTGCCCAGCCACACGCCGGTGCCGTGCGACAGGCCCGATATGCGGATCAGTTCCTCCATGGTGGTGGGCTGGGTGTCCACCAGCATCTGCCGCACAAACTGCGTGCCAAACTCGGGCACCCCCAGCGTGCCGGTGGGGCAGCCCAGCTGCTTTGCGGTTACGCCCAATGCCTCGGGCGATTTGAACAGCGACATCACCTGGGGGTCGTCCAGCGGGATGTCCGTATACGGAATGCCGGTGATCTGTTCCAGCGCGTGGATCATCGTGGGATCGTCATGGCCCAGAATGTCCAGCTTGACCAGAATGTCGTGCATGGACGCGAAATCAAAGTGCGTGGTGACGGTTTCTGTTTCCGCCTTGTCCGCCGGAAACTGCACCGCGGTAAATGAAGCGATCTCATACCCCTGGGGAAGGATGACCAGCCCGCCCGGGTGCTGGCCTGTGGTGCGCTTGACGCCCACGCATCCCGCCGCCAGGCGGCTGACCTCGGCGCGGGATGCCTGCCGGTCATGATCCTCCAGGTAGCGCATCGCCAGGCCGAAGGCCGTCTTTTCCTGAAGGGTGCCGATGGTGCCCGCGCGGAACACATACCCCTGTCCAAAAAGTTCCTCGGCGTATTGGTGGGCGGTGGACTGGTAATCGCCGGAGAAGTTCAGGTCGATGTCGGGCACCTTGTCGCCTTCAAAGCCCAGAAACACCTCAAACGGGATGTCATATCCGTCCTTGAGCATTTTCTGGCCGCATCCGGGGCACGCCTTGTCCGGCAGGTCCAGGCCGGTGCGGCATTCGGCGGGCACGTCAAAGCTGGCATGGCGGCAGTGCTCGCAGCGGTAGTGCGGCGCCAGTGGGTTCACCTCGGTAATGCCGCACAGGCGCGCCACCAGCGAGGAACCCACCGAGCCCCGGCTGCCCACGACGTAACCATCGGCAATCGATTTGCTGACCAGCTTGGCCGCGCTGCTGTACAGCGTGGCGAAGCCGTACCCAATGATGGAGGACAATTCCTTTTGAAGGCGGGCGGCCACCACCGGCGGCAACTCGTCGCCATACAACTCGTGCGCGGTATGATGCGCGACGGTCTCGATCTCCTCTGCGGCTTCCGGCCACAGCGGCGAGAAGGTGGTCTTGCCCTCGGGATGCCTGGGAAAGAGCGTGATATCCTCTACCATGTCCGCAATGGCGTTGGGGTTGGTGACCACCGCGCGCAGCGCGTCCTCCTCCCCCAGGTGGGGGGTCATGGCGTCCAGCATTTCCTGAGTGGTCAGCAGATGTAGGTCCGGCAGGTCATCATAGTCGCGGCTGTGCTGGCTGTGATGCAGGATGGATCGGTACACGCTGTCTTCCGATTCAAGATAATGCGCGTCGCCGGTGGCCACCACCATCCGCCCGGTGCGCTGACCGATTTCCACAATGCGCCGGTTGGCCCGCGTCAGGTCGCGCTCGGATTTGGCGATGCCATCTTTGAGCAGCAGCGAGTGGTTGTCGATGGGCTGGATTTCCAGATAGTCATAAAAGCCCGCGACCCGGTCCAGCTCGGCGTCGCTTGCGCCGCCGATCACGGCCTCAAACAGCTCGCCTTCCGCACAGGCGGAGCCGACCAGCAGCCCATCCCGGTGCTTGGTGATCAGCTCCCTGGGCACGCGCGGCGCGTCATGAAAATACTTCAGGTGCGACAGGGACACGATGCGGTTCAGGTTGACCAGTCCGTCGCGGTTGCGCGCCAGCAACACCGCGTGCTTGCCGCGCGTTTTGGTGAA
This sequence comes from Bacillota bacterium, assembly GCA_019137115.1. GTDB lineage: Bacteria > Bacillota > Clostridia > Christensenellales > Aristaeellaceae > JAGVSV01. Next base: position 291 of record JAGVSV010000035.1, on the reverse strand, counting down.
ACCGCGGGTCAGCTCATTGACCTGCTCGAGCGTTTGCGCGCCGCGCGCCTGCACCTGGGACAGCATAATCGCCAGACACCTGGCCGTGGCACGCGCGTCATGCACCGCGCGGTGCGCGTTGCGCAGCGTGATGCCCAAGAACTTGCACAGCGTGGACAGGCGGAAGCGCTTGAGCTGCGGGTACATCTTCTGCGCGAACACCAGCGTGTCAATCTGCGGCGATTGCCGCGCAAGGCCCAGCCGCGCCAGCTCCTGCTGCAAAAACGCAGTGTCAAAATCCGCGTTGTGGGC
>JAGVSV010000280.1 GCA_019137115.1 Bacillota bacterium | reverse complement strand
AGCCCTGGTTTGAGCATTTGAAGAAATTCGTCGATCAGGGCGCGCGGGCGTTCAAACTGGACGGCGCCAACCAGATTGTCGACCACCCCGACCGCAAATGGGGCAACGGCATGGACGATGCCGAGATGCACAATCTGTACCCGGTCATATACAACAAGCAGATGAGCCGCGGCTTTGCGAAGCACACCGGTTTGCGGCCCATGATCTATTCCGCAGGCGGCTATGCCGGCATCCAGCAGTACAGCGCCACCTGGGCGGGCGACACCGGCGGCGGGCCCAAGCCGCTGGTGCACATGCTCAACCACGCGTTCAGCGGCCATGTGAACACCAGCTGTGACATGGACGTGTTTGTCAAAGGCGGCATCCACTTTGGGTTCTTCCAGCCCTGGTCGCAGCTGTGCAACTGGGCGTACTGGCGGCAGCCATGGTTCTTGACCGAACCGCGCAAGGACATGTACCGCTTCTACGCCCAGCTGCGCTACCGCATGCTGCCGTATATCTATGCCGCCGCGCACCGCGCCGCCACCACCGGCTACCCCATCCTGCGGCCGATGCCGATGGTATACCCGGACATGGCAGGCGCCGACGCGCTGATCCAGCAGTACCTGTTTGGCGACGACCTGCTGGTGACCGCCTTTGCCGACACCGTTACGCTGCCCGAGGGCGTCTGGCGGGACGCGTGGACCAACCGGCCCATCGCGGGCGGGCAGACCATCCCGGCCACATGGCCGGACACGGTGGACGGCACGCTGCATGTAAGGGAGGGAGCGATCATCCCCACCTGGGAAGACCGCGCATATATCGGGTCGGATCAGCCGGAACGCGTAATCCTGAATGTCTACCCCGGTCAAGACCTGCGCGAGTACGTGCTGTATGAGGATGACGGCGAAACCGAGGCCTACCGCAATGGCGAAGGCGCCACCGCGACCGTCCGCTGTCAGCAGAAGGGCGGGCAGGTGGAGCTGTCCGTAACGCCCCGCACGGGCACCTACGCCGGCATGCCGCAGACGCGCGTGTACATCGTCCATGTGATGACGCTGTCCTCCGCCACCAAAGTCACCGTCAACGCTCAGGACACCCCGTTTGTTATCGCGCACGATGGCTGGTGCGGCCCGGTGGCCGAGGGGTTTGTGCGGTTTGAGTTTGAGGAAACCGGGGAGATACAGACCGCCCTCATCCGCTGATCGACGCGACACGGGTACAATGGATCACCGGCGCGCAACCGCGCCATAAAAAGGAGGCCCCTCATGTCCTTTACGTACAACTACAACCGCTGGGTGGACGAAATGCCGCAGGAAATGTGGTGGCTGGCGGCGGCGCTGAGCATCCTCGGGATCATCGCCTACTGGAAGGTGTTCGTCAAAGCCGGGCAGCCGGGGTGGAAGTCCCTAATCCCGATTTACAACATCTACATCCTGTACAAAATCGCCTGGGGCAGCGGCTGGAAATTCCTGTGGATGCTGGTGCCGCTGGTGAACATCGTAGTGGCGGTGATCATGTCGCTCAAGCTGGCGCGCGCGTTTGGCAAGGGCACGGGGTTTGGCGTCGGCCTGGTCCTGTTGCAGCCCATCTTCATGATGATCCTGGCCTTCGGGGACGCGCAGTACACGGGCCCCCAATGAACCGACAGGGGGCGGCGTTTGGCGCCGTCCCCTGCGTTGATTTCTTACGTCAGCAGCCGGGCGATGTCCGGCCACAGATCAACCACCAGTTTGACCAGCAGCAGCGCCAGCACCACCAGCAGCAGCGCGCGAATAAACGGCGCGCCTTTTTTGATCGCCAGGTTGGCGCCCAATGTGTTGCCGGCGATGCCAAAGGCCGCGGCGGGCAGCGCCAGCGCATATAGCACGTGGCCGGTGGCCATCAGCACGCCCAGCGCGCCCAGGTTGCTGCCCAGGTTGATCAACTTGGCGGTGCCTGACGCCCTGAGCGCTTCCTCGCCCAGCAACATCACATAGGCCAAAATTAAGAAGGTGCCGGTGCCCGGGCCCACCAGGCCGTCATACACGCCCACCAGCAGGCCGATAAAAAAGCTGGCCGGCAGCGTCCAGTTGGCCGGCACCAGCGCCGCGCGCTGGGACAGATCCTTGTTGCGCAGCACCAGCAGCGCCACAAATGGCAGCGCCAGCACCATCCCCATGCGCACATACAGCTCCGGCAGCTGGGTCAACAGCCACGCGCCCAGCATGGAGCCTGGCATGGACCCCAGAAGCGACGCCAACCCCTTTTTCCAGTCCACCAGTCCTCGCTTAGCATAGGTATAGGTGGCCACCGCGGTGCCGGACATCGCCGAGAGCTTGTTGGTGCCGCCGGCCAGCGAAGGCGTCAGCCCCGCGATATAGTACGCCGGCAGCGTGATCAGCCCGCCGCCGCCGGCAATGCTGTCCACAAAGCCGCCCAGGAACACCAACGGGCATACAATCAGATAGGTGATCAGTGACAGTTCCTGCATCATTTCCCTCAACTGCGATAATGGGTGCGCGGGGCCGATTGTAGCACGCCTGCCTGCAAAATCATAGCCGCGCGCTACCGCAGCGTTTTGAGAAAATCCTTGCGCGGCGCGCTGATCTGGTAACTCTCCACCGCTTTCTGGATCGCCTTGCGATGCGTCCATGCGTCCAGGCGTTTTTCGATGAGCCATGGAATCGTGGCGTCCCATTGCTTGACCAGCGCCATGCTGAAGTACCACGCGCGCATCATGTTGACATAGTATTCGTCGGAAGTGTGGTTGCCGACGGTTGTAAGGTACTCTTCCTCAAACCGGTCGCCCAGATAATGCCGCATCAGCACGCCGATCGCGTAGCGCTGGGTGTACGGGTTTTGATCGGTCAGCCATATGGGCACGCGCGCCAGCAACGCGGACGGGTCCTTGTCAAACGCCTTGAGGATCAGCGCGTCGCAGGTGGCCCAGTTGTCCACATGGGGCAGAAAACGCTCCAGCAATTTCAGCGCATGCTCCATGTTCTTGATAAAATCCAACAGGTAGGCGTGCAGGTTGTTTTCCTCATACAGGTTATGCGGCAGCGCGGCCATAAAGGCGTCCGCAATGCCCTCGGCGTGGAGTTCTTTGGCCAGCTTGCGCAGCGCCGGCGTGCGTACGCCGAGGATCTTTTGCTTGTCCAGGGTGGGCAGCAGGCCGGCGATGAATGTACGGTAGCCCATATCCTGCAGCGCAGCAAGCCGCCCCTTGACCATCCGCATCGCGTCGCCGGATAGTCCGCTCATGGTCTCCCTCCCGTCAAAAACACCGCCAGCGCCCATCTGACGCGGCGGTGCAAGCCCATTTGCGGCGTTGAAACCCCTCAGTCCACCGTGCGCACGGGCAGCACCAGGTAGGTGTACTGGTTGCCGGTCACCGGGCAGATCACGCAGGGGCTGACGTTGGTGTTGAACCGCAGGCTTAAATCCTCGGTGTCCACGTTGCGCATCACGTCCATCAGATACCGGGCGTTGAACGAAATGTCCAGGGTGTTGCCGGAAAAGTCGATGGGCAGCTGCTCGGTGGCTGCGCCGCGCTCGGCGCTGGCGGAGATGGTCAGCTGATCCTTTTCCAGGTGCAGGCGCAGCAGGTTGTTCTTGCCTTCGCGGGCCATCAGCGCGGCGCGCTCAATGGCGCCGATCAGCGCGTTGCGCTCCACCTTGATTTCCGTCGTCCAGGTGGTGGGCACGATCTGGTGGTAGTTGATGTACTCGCCAGCGATCAGCGGCGTGTATACGCGCGTCTGGTCAAACACGGTCATCATGTGCGTGCCGGAGCAGGCGATTGTGGCCGGGTTGTCGCTGTCGGGCAGCATGCGAGCAATCTCGCCAAACACGGTGCTGGGGATCACGCTGGTCATGCTGTCCTTGCCCTGGGGCAGTTCATGGGTGATATACACGCGCTGCATGGCCAGCCGGAAGCCGTCCAGGCACACAAAGCGCACTTCCTCGGCATACGTTTCCATCAGGCAGCCGGTCAGGATGCGGCGGTTCTCGTCGCTGGAGGCCGCAAAGATGATGCGGTTGACCGCGTCGCGCAGCTTGTTCTGCGGGATGGTGGTGACATACTCGGCCGACACGTCCTGTATGTCCGGGAACTCCGACGTGTCCATGCACAGCATGTTGGTGCGGCTGCCGTTTGCGGTCACCGTGGCGCGGGCATGATCCTCCACCCTGATGGTGATGTCGCCCTCCAGTTTGCGCAAAAGCTCCGACAGCAGCTTGGCCGGCAGCAGGGCGTTGCCTTCCTGCGCCACGATGGCGTTGACGATGGTGCGGATGGTCATCACGCCGTCGGTGCAGGTCAGCTGCACGCCGCCTTCAACGGTCTGAGCGAAGACACTCTCATAGACGCTGCGCGTGGGCCGCGCGGACAGGGCGCGCGTGACCAGCCCCATCCCGTGGTTGATATCGTTGGCGTTGACGGTGATCTGCATGTGTTCTTCCTTTCGTGATGACCTGTTCCTGCCCGTAGCGGCTGCAGGAGTATATTACCAGTGGTAGTAGTAGGGGCTGTGGAAACGTGGATAGCCGGGTTTTGCAGGGAGCCGCCAAGCAATTTCAGGCGGTTAAACTGTGGATAACCGGGGCATTTCTGTGGATAAATGTGGATAACTTTGGACTTGGGCGCCTTTTTGGGGCATTTTTGCCCCGGTCATCGCTCCTGCGCCACCGCAACCCACCGGGTTGGGGTTCCGGCGGCTGTGCGTTCCGGTGGCATTTTTGACCGGATGCCCGGGCGCGCCCACAGGTTCCACATCCTCCACAAAGGGATGACCACAGGCTGTGGA
>JAGVSV010000023.1 GCA_019137115.1 Bacillota bacterium | reverse complement strand
CTCCACCAGCCAGCCGGTGGGGCCGGCCATCTGGAAAGGGAACAGGCTGTCGATGCCGCTTTCATACAGCGCCAGCGTGGTGCTTTCATCCTTCCACGCCTCGCCCACGATGTATACATCCGGGTTGATGCGCCTGGCTTCGCCCGTCAGCCAGTTCAGGAATACCGTATTCCGCCCCGTATTTTCCTCATAGTAATGCGTGGTAGCGTCCAGCCGGAACCCGGCGACGCCCCGCGCCAGCCAGAAGGACAGCATGTCCACGATCTCCCGGCGGACGTCGGGGTCATCCAGGTTGATTTCCGGCATGTGCGGCCCGAAATGGCCGGCATAATACCAGCCCCGCGCATGGGGCACCGGGTGCCCCTGCTCCTGGCTGAACACATAGTAAGGGATGTACGGGCTGTCCCTGCCCTCCGCCAGCGCCTGGCACGCGGCCAGGAACCAGGGATGCTCGCTGGAGGAATGGTTGATCACCAAATCCAGGATCAGCCCGATGCCCTGTTCGCGCGCGGCGGCAACCAACGCATCAAAATCCGCCAGCGTGCCGTACACAGGGTCAATGCCCATGTAATCCACTACATCGTATTTGTGGTAGCTGGGGCTGGGGTGGATGGGCATCATCCAGATCGCGTCCGCGCCCAGGCTTTTGACATACGGCAGTGCCTCAGCCAAGCCTTTCAGGTCGCCGCGGCGGTCGCCGTCGCCATCGCGGAAGGACGCCACAAAGACTTCATACACCGGGCCGCGAATGGGCGTTGCGGCAAGGGCCCAGACAGGTAGCAACAACAGGCACAGCGCCAGCGCGAGAAGCCTGCGCGTCATCCCTTGACCGCCCCGCCGGTAACGCCTTCGACGTAGAACTTCTGGATCTGGATAAACAGCAGCGTGATGGGCAGCGCCACCATCACCGCGCCCGCGCAGAAGCGCGTGAAATACGCGTAGATGTGCTCGCGCTCCAGCATCCGGTAAAGCCCCAGCGCCACCGTGTAGTTGGCGTAGTCATCCTTCATGATGACCGACACAAACACAAAGTCCACCCATGGGGCGATGAACGACGTGATGGCAGAGTACACCACAATGGGCTTTGAGCTGGGCAAAATGATCTTCCAGAACACCGTGTTGCGCGAGGCACCGTCGATGGTGGCCGCCTCGTCCAGCGAGCGCGGAATCGTATCAAAGAACCCTTTGGCGATCGTGTATCCCAGCACGCCGCCGCCGGTGTAGACCAATATCAGGCTGACCAAGGACTTGGCAAGGCCCACAGCTTTCAGGATGTGGTACACCGCGATCATGGACATGAACCCAGGGAACATCGCCACGATCAGGCCCAGGTTCATGAACAGGCGGCGCGTGGGGAAGCGCAGGCGGCTGAATGCGTAGCTGACCATCAGCACCAGCGTGGTGGTCAGTATGCAGGTGATCACCGCCACGAACAGCGTGTTCAGGTACCACCGTGGGAAGTTGAACTGATCGGTTTCCGTCCACAGCCGCACATAGTTGTCGACCGTCCACCCCTTGGGGATGATGTAGGTGGTATAAGCGCCCGATTCCGCCCGGAAGGACGTGATCAGCAGCCACACAATGGGCAGCAGCCAGACCACGGCCATCGCGGTCAGCACAATATAGGTGGTGGGCTGGCGCAGCGTCATCAGCGCCAGCGCAAGGCCTGCCACGCCCACCACCAGAAACAGCCAGTACCCCACCTGCAAATCACGCACCATCATGGGCGCAGGCAGCAGCCCCGAGGCATCGGCGGTTACCTTGGCGGTCAGAAGCAGATAGATGCCCAGCATCACGGCCGCCGCAAATGTCGCCACCAGCAGGCGAACCGTGGTGCGCAACGGTTTGGCCAGCGACAGCCCCAGCAGCAGGATAATCCCCGCGGCGATCGCCAGCGGCAGCACGTTCAGGATGCCCCGGTCAAACAGCGCCAGGTTGGCGCCGGTGCGGGCAAAGACAAAGCCTTCCGGCCCTGCCACGCGCAGCCAGGGCAACAGCAGCGTCAGCGGCAATGCAACCGCCGCAATCGCCAAGGGCACAATGGTCTGATGATGCAACGATCTGGTTTTGTTCATTGGAATTCCTCCTCCCGTCTGCTGGAGCCGGAGAGGTTAAACACCATCAGCGACAGCCCGGCGCTGATGATAAACACAAAGATGCCGATGGTGGATGCCAGCGAATAATCCTGCCGGTCGACCGTCAGCCGGTACAGCCAGGTCACCAGCAGGTCGGTCTTGCCGGCCTGGTAGTATTCCGTGACCAGCGGCCCGCCGCGCGTTAACAGGAAGATCACGTTGAAGTTGTTGATGTTGCCCACGAAGGCCGTGATCAGGTACGGCGTGGTCACAAACAGCATATAGGGCAATGTGATCGAAAAAAACATACGCGCGGGGCTGGCGCCGTCAATGGAGGCGCTTTCGTACAGGTCGCGCGGGATGTTCATCAATATGCCCGAGGTGATCAGCATCGTATACGGGATGCCCACCCAGAGGTTCACGACCAGCACCGTGATGCGCGCGGACGTGATGTCCGTCAAAAACGGGATCGACTGCTCAATAAAGCCCAGCTGCTTTAGGATCGCGTTGAGCGGCCCCTGCTCGTGCAGAATCTGGCTCATCAGCATCAGGCTGACAAACTGCGGCACCGCGATGGTGATCACGAAAATCGTGCGCCACATGCCCTTGAATTTGATGCCCCGGTTGTTGATGAAGATGGCCACCAGCATGCCCAGGATATAGTTGGAGAACGTGGCGATGACCGCCCATATCATCGTCCAGCCGATCACCTTGGCAAAGGTGTTGGCCATCAGCGGCCGCCCGCCAAACAGGTTGCGGAAGTTTTCCAGCCCCACCCAGGTAAACATGTTGCCCGGCGGCTGGTGGTTGGCGTCAAAGTTCGTAAACGCCAGCAGGATCATGAACACCGTGGGCAGCACGGTAAACGCCAGTACCATGAGGCTGGGCAGCGTGAGCAGCGTTACGTGGAAGCGCTCGTTGCTCAGCGTGCGCAGGTCCTGGGCGAACGTGGGCTGCGTCTTGTCCTGCGTTTCGCGTTGCTGCGCCAGAAACGCCGCGCGCAGGGAGGAGCGCCAGATGCCGATAAACGCCAGCACCAGCAGGAGGCTCATCACGCTGAACAGCAAAATCAGCAGGCTGTTGTCGCCCGGCGTGCGCACAAAAATCTGCCGTTCCTCGCTCCACACCCGCTGCATACCCTGAGTGCCCAGCGTGCCCAGCTTGCTCAGATACGGCCAGCTGAAATCCACCAGGAACCAGACCAGTAAAATCTGGCTGACCAGATACAAAAGCCCTTTGATGACCTGACCGCGGCGGATCAGGCCGAAACCCATCACAGGAAACGACAGCCGCGTCGCCCCATCGCCTTCGCGCCAGATGGTGGCCAGTTCACGGAAAAAACCCCGTTTCGGTTCTGTCAAACGGGCGGCTTGCGGAGTCACCAAAGGGCATCCCTCCAATTATGCGGTCTTCATGCCGAAAAGCGGGGCCGTACCTGTTCGTACAGCCCCGCCGTGGGATCGATTATTTTCCGGTGATGTTGGCGACCATCTCATCCAGCAGGGTCTTGACGTCCTTGCTGTAATCCTTGGCTTCCATCGCGGTGCCGAACGCCTCGGCAGGGCCCCAGTAAGTGCCCAGCACGTCGCGCTCCGCGACGGCAAACGGCGCCTGCGCGGCCAGCGCAGCCAGCGCAACGTTGGCCTTCACGGCATCGTTCTCGGCGGCCTTGATGTTGGCGGGGCCAAGGCCACGCACCTCAAAGCGCTTCAGCTGGTTTTCCTCGTTGGTCAGCCACTCGGCCAGCGCCATTGCGGCTTCGGGGTTTTCGGTCATGGCGTTCACGCCCATGTACTTGAACCCGGCAAAGCTGCCCATCTGCACCTGCTCGCCGTCCAGGGTAAAGGTCGGCAGCTTGGTCGCGGCGTAGTTGTCGCCCAGCTTTTCCTGGATGGACACGGCGTTCCACGCGCCCGTCACGGCCGCGGCGATGGTGTCGCCAATGCCGCCGTTGATGATGCTGTCATCGCCCGTCATAAACGCGGGATCGGCGGTGAAGGCTTTGATGGCTTCGCCGGCTGCCACGCCGCGCTCGTTGTTGAAGTCCACCGTCTGCACGCCGTCTTCAATGCCCAGCTTGCCGCCAGCGCCCAGGAAGAAGCTGGCGATGTACCAGCCGTTGGACACGTCCATCAGCACTTTTTTGCCCTTGGCGTTGGCGGCGGCCAGGATGCCGTCCAGCGTCTTGACATCCTCTTCGCTCAGGACCGACTTGTCATAATACAGGAAATAGCCGTTGTCAGCCGTCATCGGATACGCATACAGGAAGTCGCCGATGGTGGCCGCTTCAATGGCGCCGGGCACGTTGGCCGCAACCACCGCGTCCTTGTTCAGCGTCACTTCATACAGCGCGCCAGCCTTGACCAGGTCGAGAATCTGGTCGCCGGGCAGCGCGAACACGTCCGCTGCAGCAGCGGGATCTTCCAGGTAACGGGTTTTGGCGTCCGGCTCGCCCACCACGCCAAACTCTGCCTCAATGGGCATGTCCGGGTGCGCGTCGTTGAACGCCTTGACCATGTCAGCAAGCATAGCCTGCTCTTCCTGGGCGGCCCATACCTTCAGTTTGACGGGCTCGGCTGCAAACGCGGACAGGGACAGGGACAGCGCCAGAACCATGACCAGCGCAAGCGACAGGAACTTTTTCATTGGGAATCCTCCTTCATATTGGTGCGGGTTTCCGCACAACAACCGGGTA
>JAGVSV010000223.1 GCA_019137115.1 Bacillota bacterium | reverse complement strand
GAGGATGATGTCCCCTTCGGGCGATACCCGGCCGGGCAGTTTTTGCAGATAGGCGTTGGAGCCGTCCGTGCGGAACGCCTTGACAAAGCGCGCCGCGGTTTTGCCCAGGGCCACACGGGTTTCCCTGCCCGCCAGCCACACCGGGCCGAATGCCCGGGCTTCGTACGTCAGCGACACCTTACCCATCCATTGGTTTGCCGCGCGTAATCTTGAGCACCTTCACCGCGATGCCCTCAGCTTCGTCGGCGCGCACGCGCACGGTTTTGGCGATGCCGGGCAGCAGCTCGAAGTAGTTGTCGCTCAGATGCGTGCGGTCGTCCTGGCACGCGAGATATACCACCGGCGCGTAGGCGTCCGACACCAGCGTCAGCACCATGTCCCCGCCGTCCCTCTGCTTTTCGTCGATGCGCACGCGCGCGTCCTTTAATGGCAGCGCCCGGTAATGCCCGCGCACAGTGGTGGCGGGGTCAATATCCGGGGCGTCCAGCGGCAGCACAAAGGCGTAGCCGTCAGCATCCGCGTCAAATGTCAGCACGTCGGAACGCGTGAATGGCGCCTGTGTCAGCACGGTTTGCGTTCCGGCCAGATTTTTTGCGTCATAGCCCGCGCTGCCGTACCGCACCCGCAGGGTGATGGGCTCGGGGCTTTCATTGTGCAGGATCACCCGCACCTGGTTGCCCTCCTGTGTGAGCAGCAGTTTGCGCGGCGCGAACGCGCGCCTGAGGAAATAGAACGAGATTTTGCGCGTCAGGTAATAGTCAACCGTTGTCCAGCCCGTTTCGGGCCAGCAGTCGTTGTACATCCAGATCAGGTGTCCCCAGCAGTAATCCTTTTTGCGCAGCGCGTCGCCCATCTCGCGGTACAGCATGCCCTGGTTGACCCCGCCGTACAGCAGATAGTCGGCCTCAGTCAGCGTGTCCGCGTCGGTGAAGTACTGGTCGATGCATTTGAGGATCGGTTCGCGCTTGGCCAGCGGGTCGCCATGGTGGATCCACACCGGGCTGTCAAAACGGAAGTCCTTGTCATCCCCAAGCGCCCTGCGCCAGGAGCTTTCCATGATCGGCCCGTGAAAGCCATATTCGCTGGAGAAGCGCGTGGTCAGCTGCCCAAACGCGTCAATCGGATGCGCCATGCCGGGATATTGGAGGCTGAGCAAATGCATCCACCGCCACACGTGGCTGTCGCCCTCCTCCTGGCTGTTGGACAGCGCGCCGCCATAGGCCGAGCTGGGCTTGTAGGGGATCTCCGGGCAGTTCCCCTGGACCACGCGCGCCTGGATGTCATTGAAAATCTTGGCGCCCGGCAGATAGGGCAGGTTTTCGTCCCTGGGGAACCAGTCGGTGTAGCTTTCGTGGATTTCGTTGTTGCCCGTCCAGATCGCCATGCACGCGTGGTTGGCCAGCCGCCGCGTCTGGTAGTCGGCCTCCTTGGTGGCCTCATGCAGGAACCAGTCCAGGTGGTCGGGGTAGTAGGAGCACGCGTACATGAAATCGTGCATCAACAGGATGCCGTTTTCGTCGCACGCCTCATAGAACACGTCGGGCTCATACAGCCCGCCGCCCCACATGCGCAGCATGGTGAAGTGCTGTTCCCTGGCTTCCTCCACCAGCGTTTTGTAGGTGCTGTCCGGTACACGCAGATAGACCGAGTCCGCCGGCACCCAGTTGCCGCCCTTGCAGTAGATGGGCACACCGTTGACCTGGAATTGATACAGGTAGGTGCCATCAGGCTGCTTGGGCTCGTGCAGCGTGATCATTCGGATGCCCACGCGCAACGGCTTGTGCGCGTTGACTTGCCCCCGGCAGGTCACCCTGGCGTCCACGTCATACAAGGGCTGCTCGCCATAGCCGTTGGGCATCCACAGCCGCGGGTTTTTGACCGTCATCTCGAAGGTATGGAAGCTCAACCCGCCCACCACGCGCGCGTCCTTTTTGGCGCGGGCCAGGACTTTTCCGCCCAACCGGATCGCCACGTCGATGATCACGTCATCCGTGGCGTGCGGCAACAGCTGATCGACCTCCACATGCACCTGCAGCGTGGCGGCTTTGTCCCCGATGGACGTTGTCACCACCCGCAGGTGGCTGATGCGCGCGCCGCTGATGAATTGAAGTGTCGCGCCCCGCCCGATGCCGCAGGTGGGCACCGGCTTGCACCAGTCCCACCCATAGCTGAACTGCGGCTTGCGCAGGTACATGCGCTTGTCATAGATCGCGTGCGGCGACCCAGCGAAGTGCGATATGGACGTATGGTTGTAGAAATCCTCCACCCCTGACGTCAGCCGCACGATCAGCGTGTTGACGCCCTTTTTCAGGTACCGTTTGACGTCCTGCTCAAAGGGGACAAACGCGTTGGCATGATGCCCCACATGCGCGCCGTTGAGTACAATGTCCGCTTTGAAGTCCAGCATTTCAAAGCGCAGAAACGCGCATTCCTCGTCCAGGTTCTTTTGGGTCACCGAAAAGGTTTTCACAAACCACCAGGACAGGTCTTTCACCCACAGCGCGTCCCAGGTGCTCTGCTTCTCCAGCGGCTCCTCGAGCAGCCCCTGCTTGACCAGCGGCTGGATCACATCGCACGGCAAATCCGCCGTCAGCCACCCGTCATTGGAAGGTTTGCGGTTGTTGGTGCGCCGGAAAAACCGCAGTTCCCCCTCTGGCCGCTCCAGCACCTGCGCATAATCGCGGATGTCCATGTCTAGAAATTCCGGGCGGATGCGCCAGGATTTTGTAAGGTCGATCATCTGCATGGGATGTCCCCCTTTTGTGTTGTGCTGGGCCGATTGTACAGGAAGGGCGATGTGACCGCAAGGGCGTGTGCCGGAGGAAAGCGTGCGACACATGGCGCTGGGTATATTGCCATGTAAGGCGACGGCAGAAGATTCCTGCGGGATTTACTTGACAGGCGGTGCCTTCTGGCACAGGATGAACACAAACCATCCGAACCGAAAGGACACCCGTCATGAAACACCGCTTAACGCGGCTTGCGCTGTGCATGTGCCTGCTGATCACCCTGACGGCGCACGGCGCGTCCCTGCTGATGCTGTCCATCTGGCAGGAGAGCGGACGCATCCCCGCCGCCCGGCTGGACGCCCTGCCCGACATGCTGCGGCTGTTAGAGGACGCCCCCGCCAATTGACGCCGCCTGCCTGACCGCCTACAATGGCGGCGGACAGGATATCAAGCCGCGCGCAGGCTTTGGCGCGCGGGCACGGAGGCGACATGTTTCTTCAAACGGTGTTCAGCGCGCTGCTGGGGCTGGTGCAGGGCATCAGCGAGTTTTTGCCCATATCGTCCAGCGGCCATTTGCTGGTGGCGCAACGATTGTTGACATTGGCGGGCTATGACGCCGACCCCAACCGCGCGCTGCCGCTGGTGGTCATGCTGCACATGGGCACGCTGCTGGCGGTGGCCGTCGTTTTCTGGCGGGATTGGGTGGATATGCTGCGCCATCCGGTCAAAAACCGCACGCTGCTGCTGCTGTTTGTGGCGTCCCTACCCGCGCTGGCGGCCAAGCTGCTGCTGGGCGACCTCATCGATGGGCTGTTCACTGGGTGGTTCCTGGGCGTGAGCTTCCTGGTGACCGCGCTGTTTCTGGTGTTCATTGAGCGCCAGGCCAAACGCGCCGCCACCAGGGACATGCCGGACATGCCCTGCGCGGTTACAATGGGCGCGTTCCAGGCGGTGGCACTGCTGCCCGGCGTCAGCCGCAGCGGCTCCACGCTGCTGGGCGGCGTGCTGTGCGGCCTGACGCGCGAAACGGCGGCGAAGTTTTCCTTCATGATGAGCGCCCCGGCAATCCTGGGCAGCTTCCTGTCCGAGGGCAAGGACGCGCTGGAAGCCGGCGGCCTGGGTTCGCTGTTCACGCTGCCCATTCTGGTGGGCGTGATCTTTGCCGCGGTCAGCGGGTACCTGGCGATCCGGTATATGCTGCGGCTCATTCAGCGCATCTCGTTTTACCGGTTCGCGCTGTATGTGGCGGTCGTGGGCATCGCCGTGATCCTCATGCAGCTGACCGGTTTCGCGGGCTTCCCGCGCCTTTCTCTGCCCGCCGGCACGCCCCCGCCGGTGGGATAGCACATCAACACAGGAGGACAACATGAAAAAAGCCTGGATCCTCAACGGCGGTTGGGACGGCCATGAGCCCAACCTGGTCAGCGAGCGCTTTGCCGCCATCCTGCGCAAGCACGGCTATGAAGCGACCATCTTTGACACGCTGGACTGCCTGGCGGACGAGGACGCCGTGCGCGCACTCGACTTGATCGTGCCCTGCTGGACAGGGGGGCAGATCAAGCACGAGTACACGCGCAACGTCAGCCGCGCGATCGGCGCGGGCACGGGCATCGCCGGCTGCCACGGCGGCATGTGCGATGCCTTCCGTAACGACACCGAGTGGCAGTTCATCACCGGCGGCCAGTGGGTGAGCCACCCGGGCGGCGACGGCGTGGAATACACCGTGAACATCCGCCCCGGCACCTCGCCCATCGTGGAAGGCATTTCCGACTTTCCCGTCAAAAGCGAGCACTATTACCTGCACGTCGACCCGGCCGTCGAGGTGCTGGCCACCACCCGCTTCCCGGCGGTCACCTACTACAACATCGCCAACAAGCCCGTGGACATGCCCGTCGTCTGGACCAAGTTCTGGGGCCTGGGCCGGGTGTTCTACTGCTCGCTGGGCCACCACGACGACGTGTTTGACAAGTCCCCCAACGCGCAGATCCTGATGGAGCGCGGCCTGCTGTGGGCCGGCCAGGGCAAGGAATACGCAAAGGAAAAGGGGAT
>JAGVSV010000270.1 GCA_019137115.1 Bacillota bacterium | reverse complement strand
TCGGTCTCCGAGCAGTCGGCGAGTTTGCCGGGCAGCGCCGCGCTTTCCAGCACGGTTTTGCGCCGGGTCAGGTCGCGCGCCTTGCGGGCGGCTTCCCGCGCGCGGGCGGCGCTTAGGCACCGGTCGAGGATCACGCGGGCGATGGACGGGTTTTCCTCCATGAAAGCGCCCAGTTCCTCGGACACCAGGGCGTCCACGATGCCGCGCACCTCGGAGTTGCCCAGCTTTGACTTGGTCTGCCCTTCAAACTGCGGCTCGTGCAGCTTGACGGACACCACAGCGGCGATGCTCTCGCGCACGTCCTCGCCTTTCAGGTTGGCGTCGGCGTCCTTGAGGATCTTGTAGCGGCGGCCATAGTCGTTGATCACGCGGGTCAATGCCGATGAAAAGCCCGCAAGGTGCGTACCGCCCTCCGGCGTGCGCACGTTGTTGGCAAAGGTGAAGATGTTTTCGGTGTAGCTGTCGTTGTACTGCATCGCGACTTCCACCGCGATGTCGTTCTTGAGGCCCTCCATGTAGATGGGCTCGGGGAACAGCACGTCCCGGTTCTTGTTGATATAGCTGACAAACTCCCGTATGCCGCCCTCAAAGTGATAGCTGCGGGTGTCCGGCGTTTCCAGCCGGGCGTCGGTGATGTCAATGTGCACGCCCTTGTTCAAGAACGCCATCTCGCGCATGCGGGCGCGCACGGTGTCAAACCGGATGGCAATGCCCTCGTCAAAGATGCCGCCGGGGTTCGCTTCGCTGATGATGTCCGGCCAGAACTGCATGGTGGTGCCGGTCTGGTCGGTTTCGCCCACCACGCGCAGATCATGCTCCGGGATGCCCCGGGCATACGTCTGTTGGTGCACCTTGCCGTCCTGATAGACGGTGACCGTCAGTTTCTTGGACAGCGCGTTGACCACCGAGGCGCCCACGCCGTGCAAGCCGCCGGACACCTTGTAGCCCTCGCCGCCGAATTTGCCGCCCGCGTGCAGGCGGGTCAAGCACACTTCCACCGCCGGGCGGCCCATCTGGGGATGAATGCCAACGGGGAACCCGCGGCCATCGTCCTTGACGGTGACCGAGCCATCCGCGCCCAGAATGATTTCAATGCGCGTGCAGTAGCCCGCCAGCGCTTCGTCCACCGAGTTGTCGACAATTTCATACACCAGATGCTCCAGCCCCGCCACGTCGGTGGTGCCGATGTACATGCCGGGCCGTTTGCGCACGGCCTCCAGGCCTTCCAGCACCTGGATCTGGCTTTCGTCATAATGATGCGCTTCCACATGCGTGGCCATCGCGCTGATATCCTGATGGTTAAGCTCCCGTTTGGGCAGGTTGCTGTGTTCGGACATAGTACCTTCCTTTGCGTTGATCAGACCGGGTCATCACATGTGCAGGCCGCCAAACGCGGCCCGCATACCCTTCACTATTTTACCACAAATCGGCCAAAAATGGAAGGGACAAACCCCCTTCCGGGGCGCCCCAAACGCAAGCAATATCAATGGGTTTGGGGCATCCGGCGGGCACCGCCGGCGCGTTGCCGACGGGACTGTAACATGGTATAGTATTGTCATCACATTTGTATGGAGGTCACCTATATGATCGTCGGCGTTATCGGCTGCGGAACCATTGCGAACTCCGCGCACATTCCCTCGTACCTGAACAACAAGGACGTCACCATCAAGTACTTCTGCGACATCATTGAGGAGCGTGCCACCGGCGCGGTTGAAAAGTACGGCTGCGGCAAGGCGGTGCTGGACTATCATGAAGTGATCAACGACCCCGAGGTGGACGCGATCTCGGTGTGCGTGCCCAACAACATGCACGCGCCCATTTCGATTGACGCGATGCGCGCCGGCAAGCACGTGCTGTGCGAAAAGCCGGCCGCACGTACCTACCAGGAAGCGCTGGAAATGCAGAAGGTGCAGCATGAAACTGGCAAAACGCTGATCATCGGCGTGGTCAACCGCTTCAACGACAGCGTCAACCGCATCAAGGCGCTGATTGACGAGGGGCGTCTGGGCGAGGTGTACCACGTGTACGTCAGCTTCCGCGCGCACCGCTCGATCCCGGGGCTGGGCGGCGCGTTCACCACCAAGGCGATCGCCGGCGGCGGCGCGCTGATCGACTGGGGCGTGCATTACCTGGACATCGTGATGTACTGCATGGGCGATCCGAAAACGGTGACGGTGTCGGGCGAAGCGTTCTCCAAGCTGGGCCGCGACATTGACGGCTATGTGTGCAAATCCATGTGGGCGGGCCCCCGCACGCCGGGCGGCACCTATGATGTGGACGATTCGGTCACCGCACTGGTGCGCACCGAAGGCCCGGTGCTGACCGTGCATGGCGCCTGGGCGCAGAACATCGGCGAGAGCGAAACCTACATCGACTTCATGGGCGACAAGGGCGGCATCCGGCTGCAGTACGGCGGCGGGTTCACCCTGTATACGACGGAGAACGGCGCGCTGGTCACCCATACGCCGGACTTTACCATGTCCGACATGTTCCAGAACGAGATTGACGCCTTTGTGGACAGCGTGAAAACCGGCAAAAGACTGCCCAGCCATATCGACACGGTGATCATCACCGCGCAGATGATGCAGGCGATCTATGATTCCAGCGAGGCGCACAAGGAAATCCGCCTGTGAAGGAGAACGACATGCTGTTAATCCGTTCGGTGACCGTGTTTGACGCAATCCATGAGGATCCCTTCGTAGCCGACATATTGATCAAAAACGGCAAGTTTGAGGACATCGGCGACAACCTGCCGCCCGACGGCGCGCAGGTGATCGACGGCACCGGGCTGTACGCTTTCCCGGGCTTTATTGACGCGCACAGTCACCTGGGCATGGACGGCTACGGCATCGGCTATGAGGGCGCGGACTACAACGAGATGAACGACATTGTATCGCCCCAGCTGCGCGCGATTGACGGCTTCAAGCCCATGCAGCCTTCTACAAGGGCAGCGGTACTTGCCGGGGTAACCACGGTGGTCACCGGCCCCGGCAGCGCCAACGTGCTGGGCGGCACGTTCATCGCGGTCAAAACCGTGGGCCGCCGCGCGGATGACATGCTGCTGCGCGACAATGTGGCGATGAAATGCGCCTTTGGCGAGAACCCCAAGCGTGTGTACCGCGACAAGGCGGACTCCAGCCGCATGACGACGGCATCCAAGCTGCGCGAGGCGCTGTTCAAAGCCAGGGAATACATGACGAAGCTCGAAGCCGCCGGCGATGACGCCAGCAAGAAGCCCGGCTTTGACATGAAAATGGAGGCGCTGCTGCCCGTGCTGCGCGGCGAAATGCCCTTAAAAGCCCACGCGCACGCCACGGAGGACATATTTACCGCGCTGCGCATCGCGCGGGAGTTTGACGTGAAGATCACGCTGGAGCATGTCACCGAGGGCCACCTGATCGTGGAGGAGCTGGCGCAGGAGAAGGTGCCGCTGGCAATCGGGCCTACGCTGAGCCACGCCAGCAAGTTTGAACTGCGCAACATCACGTTTGAGACGCCGGGCATCCTGGCCAAGGCCGGGTGCGACGTGTCCATCATCACCGACGCGCCGGTTATCCCGCAGGAATACCTGCCGCTGTGCGCGGGGCTGGCGGTCAAATCCGGCATGGACAGGTTTGACGCGCTCAAGGCCATCACGATCAACCCGGCGCGCCACGCCGGCATCGACGACCGCGTGGGTTCCATCGAGGTGGGCAAGGACGCCGACCTGGTGCTGACCAACGGCTGCCCGTTTGAGGTGGCGACGGTGGTCAAGGCCGTGTACGTGAACGGCAAAAAAGTCGAAGCCTGACGAAAGGAGCATCCATTCTTCGCCCCGCAGCCGGCTGGTTGCGGGGTTTTACATTTCTGGGTTTGGATGGACGGCGCGAATCGGGTTTACACCAAACTAAATCATTAACGCATCGATGATCCATTTACGGTAAGTGATAGAGGCGACCCGCTGGGTATCCTCTGCTAGGTCTCTCACTGGTTGGCACAACCTGTCGATGACTGCTTCAAGGCCTCGGAAGATCTCGTTTGTAGCGTGCATATTGGCAATCTTGCCGACATCCTTACTCCGCATACCATCTACAGCTTTGAGTTTAAGCGCCAACAACCTCTTGTTAACGTGAACTGGATGTTGCGTCTTTTGCGCCTGAAGTATTTCCGTCTTTTCTTCCTCGCTGAACTTCGCCTGTTTGATGTTCATGATATTCTCCCGATTTTGTAGATTCTGACATGAACATTATATCAGCGTTGTTCTCTTTATGGCAGCACTAACGTTTTGGTTTGGTATGATGTGGCAGGGAAGGGGAAATTGATGAGAAAAACTATCTTGACAACGGCAATCGCACTGGCGCTGCTCCTTTCGGCCTGCACGCCCGCGCTAGCCAACAGCTGGGGCTTGCCCGGCGGGTTGCTGGAGCTGTTTGAGCACGACGAGGCGTACCTAGATTAGACGGTGATTGCGCGCGATCAGGACACCGCGCGCAATCGCCCGACCGGCTTTGCGGTGTTCGTGATGAGCAGCCGGTACCATCAGGAGTTGTTCCTGGCGTCTGAGATCGGCGGCCGGTGGGTGATTGAGGTAAAAAACACCACCGCTGTGTACCAGACCCGGGACGAGAACCGCGACCTTGCCATCGAAAAAACCGGGAAGGAAGCCTTTACGCTTTCCTGCGGCAGGGAGCGCTTCCTGTTCCGCTGGCAGGGCGATGGGCACTGGTGGCTGGAGGAGGCGACGGTTTACCAGAGGGGAGCGGCGTGCGCCTTTGTGCGCCATGTGGATGGCTATCTCGCCACGGACAGC
>JAGVSV010000148.1 GCA_019137115.1 Bacillota bacterium | reverse complement strand
CGCGCTTTCCGACCGCAT
Source organism: Bacillota bacterium (assembly GCA_019137115.1). Taxonomy (GTDB): domain Bacteria; phylum Bacillota; class Clostridia; order Christensenellales; family Aristaeellaceae; genus JAGVSV01. The sequence goes on along the minus strand of JAGVSV010000148.1, from coordinate 4,833 downwards.
GCGCGCGCTGGTGGATCAGGGCGTGCACAGCATCAGCCTGATCACGGGCACGCATTTTGTGCCCGCGATCCTGGCAGCGCTGTCGCTTTGGCAGCCGCCGGTGCCGGTGGTCTGGAACAGCAGCGGGTACGAGCTGCCAGAAACCATACAGGCGCTGGCCGGCCATGTGCAGGTGTTCCTGCCGGATATCAAGCATGTGTCCGCCCGCCTCTCGGGGCTGTTGGCCGGCGCGCCGGATTATTTTGTTTACGTCGCACAAGCGGTGAAGGCGATGTGCGAGCAAGCCGGCCCGCCCGAGTTTGACGCGGACGGTATCCTGACAAGCGGCACGCTGGTGCGGCATTTGGTGCTGCCGGGCTGCACCACCGACAGCATCCGGGTGCTGGATTTCATCGCGGATGAACTGCCCCCTGGCACCCACGTCAGCCTGATGCGCCAGTACACCCCGCAGCCAACCTGCACGGTCAAAGGCATGGACCGACCGGTTACCGACCGCGAGTACCAGCGGGTGGCCACCCACATGGCCGCGCTGGGGCTGCCCGGCTATGTGCAGGGCGCGGACGCCGCGCAAACGCGCTACACGCCCGCGTTTGACTTAACCGGAATATAGCGTTTTCCTTGCAATACGCGGCCGCCCGCTATAGAATGTGCGCGGCAGATAGCATGAACCGTACGGACGAAAGGGAGGGACACGTGAGCCAGACAGTTGAACAAACCCGGGGCGGGGCGATCGGCTTTGACCATGACAAGTACACGGCCCTTCAATCCGCCCGCATCCGCGAGCGCATCGATCGCTTTGGCGGCAAGTTGTACCTGGAGATGGGCGGCAAGCTGTTTGACGATTTCCACGCCGCGCGCGTCCTGCCGGGCTTTTTGCCCCACAGCAAGATCAACATGCTCTTGACACTGCGCGATCAGCTGGAAGTGGTGATCGCCATCAGCGCGGATGATATCGAAAAAAACAAGGTGCGCGGCGACCTGGGCATCACGTATGACGCCGATGTGCTGCGCTTGATAGACGCGTTCCGCGCCAGCGACCTGCCTGTGGGCTCGGTGGTATTGACCCGGTACGCCGGACAGCCCTATGCCAATATGTTCCGGCGGCGCTTGAAGCAGCTGGGCATCCGCGTCTACCTGCATTACATGATCGCGGGCTATCCGTCCGATGTGCCGCTGATCGTCAGCGACAAGGGTTATGGCAAAAACGAGTACATTGAAACCTCGCGCCCGTTGGTGCTGGTCACCGCGCCCGGCCCCGGCAGCGGAAAAATGGCCGTGTGCATGTCGCAGCTGTACCAGGATCACCAGCGCGGCGTGCGCGCGGGGTACGCCAAGTTTGAAACCTTCCCCGTATGGAACCTGCCGCTCAAGCACCCGGTCAATGTGGCGTATGAGGCGGCCACGGTCGACCTGGATGACGTGAACATGATCGACCCGTTCCATCTGGAGGCGTACGGCGCCACCACGGTCAACTACAACCGCGACATTGAGGTATTCCCGATCCTCAACGCGATCTTCGCCCGCATCTGGGGCGAATCGCCCTACCAGTCGCCCACCGACATGGGGGTCAACATGGCCGGATACTGCATCATCGATGACGATGTGGTGTCCGCCGCCGCCCGGCAGGAAGTGATCCGCCGCTATTACAGCACATTGGTCGAGGTGCGCAAGGGCCTGGCCACCGACGAGCAGGTGGATAAATTGCGCATTCTCATGCATCAGCTCAGCCTGACGGATGACGAGCGCCCGGTGCTCAATGCCGCGCGCAAGCGCGCGGACTTAACCGGCGGCCCCGCTGCCGCCGTGCAGCTGCACGACGGCACGGTGATCACCTCCAAGACGTCCAGCCTCCTGGGCGCGTCCGCCGCGCTGATCCTGAACGCGTTAAAGAAACTCGCCGGCATCCCCAAGGCTGAAAAGCTGATCCCGCCGGAGGTGATCGGCCCGGTGCAGGACCTGAAGCTGACGTATCTGGGCAACCGCAACCCGCGCCTGCATTCGGACGAGATTCTGGTGGCGCTGTCGATTACCGCAGCGTCCAGCTCCGATGCCGCCCTGGCCATGGCACAGCTGCCCAAGCTCAAGGGCTGCGAGGTGCACACCACGGTGATCCTGTCGCAGGCGGACGACAGCATCTTCCGCCGCTTGGGCGTCAACCTGACCAGCGAACCCAAGTACCAGACGCGCAAATTGTTCCACGGATAGGGAAAAACCCTTGCGCGGAGGGGTGCGTTGTTGTATACTAAATAAGTTATGATTATGCGTAGGGCGGGTGCCCGGCAAGAGGAAGGAACAGGAACGGCGGATGCTCAAGTATGCGGCCAAACGAATATTGCTCGCGGTCGTGACCATATTCGTCATCATGGTGGTCACTTTTTTTGCCATGAACGCCATCCCCGGTGGGCCGTTCGCAAAGGAAAAGGCGCCGGAGCCTGCGGTGCGGGCGGCGCTGGAAAAGCGCTTCCATCTGGACAGGCCGCTGGTGGAGCAGTTTTTTCTGTATACCGGCAACGTATTGCAGGGCAATTTCGGCATCTCCACCAAAACAGGACGCGAAATTTCCACCACCATCTTTGAATCTTTTTCGATTTCCGCGCGCCTGGGCGGCATCAGCGTCTTGGTGGCGCTGTCGTTCGGCCTGGTGCTGGGCTCCATCGCCGCGCTGACGCGCAACAAACTGCCCGATCAGCTGATCGTCTTTTTTACCACGCTTGCCGCGGGCGTTCCCAGCTTTGTGCTGGGCACGCTTATGCTGCTGGTGTTTTCGCTGATGCTCAAATGGTTCCCGGTGTGGAGCGCCACCAACCAGAACTACGTGCTGCCGGTGATTGCGCTGTCGCTGTACCCGATGGCGCACGTGACGCGCCTGACCAAAACCAGCATGCTGGACGTGCTGGGGCAGGATTATATAAGAACCGCCCGCGCCAAGGGCGTCCGCCCCTCCCTGGTGATCTTCAAGCATGCGCTGCGCAACGCGCTGATCCCCGTGATCACCTACATTGGGCCGCTGACGGCGTACGCGCTGACCGGCAGCATGGTGGTGGAGCACATCTTTTCCATCGGCGGCCTGGGCAGCAAGTTCATCACCGGCATTGACAACCGGGATTACCCGATGATCATGGGCACCACGATATTCTTAGCCTCCCTGATGGTGCTCCTGACGCTGATCAGCGACCTGCTGTACAGCGCGGTGGACCCGCGCATCAGCTTTGACTGAGGGCCGCGCGATGAGAACACAGCGCACCGACAAGATGCCGCGCGCCCAGCTGCTGAGCATGCACATCGATGTGGATCAGTTCATCCCCGCCACGGACGAGGAAAAAGTCCGCCACGAGCGGATGATGGAATCCACCACGTTTTTAAAGGACGGCCTGCGCAAGCTGTTCAAAAAGCCGCTGGCGGTGCTGAGCATCGTCATCCTTGCGCTGCTGCTGTTGACCATCATCTTCGCGCCGATGATCGTCCCGTACGGCTATGACGAGATGATCTCCGTCAACGGCAGCCGCGACCGCACGGCCAAAAACCTGCGGCCCATGACCTACTCCGTCAACGAGCAGAAGGCCATCGAGGAAGGGCAGCACATTTTTCCGCACATCTTTGGCACTGACGAAAACAGCCGGGACTATTTCATCCGGGTGGTCTACGGCACGCGCGTGTCGCTCACGGTGGGCCTGTTTGCCAGCCTGATCGTGCTGTTCATTGGCCTGTTCTACGGCTCGGTGGCCGGTTATATCGGCGGCACGGTGGATTTGGTCATGATGCGCATCGTGGACGTGATCTATTCCCTGCCCGATACGCTGATGGTGATTTTGCTGTCGGTGGTGCTCGACCAGGTGCTGGGCACCAGCCTGCGGGGCACCGCGCTGGGTAACATCGGCACCAACATGATCAGCCTGTTTGTGGTGTTTGCATTGCTGTACTGGGTGGGCATGGCGCGCCTGGTGCGCGGCCAGATTCTGTCGATCAAAAACAACGAATATGTGCTGGCGGCGCGCGCGCTGGGCGCGGGGCCGGGCCGGATCATCACCAAGCACATCCTGCCCAACTGCATCAGCGTGATCTTTATCGCCACCGCCTTACAGGTGCCGGCCGCCATCTTTACCGAAAGCTTTCTGAGCTTCATCGGCCTGGGCGTGCAGCCGCCCATGCCCAGCCTGGGGTACCTGGCCAACGCCGCGCGCGGTGGCATGCAGACGTACCCCTACAAGCTGGCCTTCCCGGCGCTGGGCATCTGCCTGATCGTGCTGTCATTCAACCTGCTGGGGGACGGGCTGCGCGACGCCTTTGACCCCAAGCTGCGGAGGTGAGCGCATGAGTGAAACACCGATGCTGCAGGTCAAAAATCTGACCACCTCCTTTACCACCGACGCGGGCGAGGTACATGCCGTCAACGGCATCAGCTTCAACCTGGACCGCGGCCGCGTGCTGGGCATCGTGGGGGAATCCGGCTCCGGCAAAAGCGTGACCGCCTATTCCATCATGCGCATCCTGAGCGACAATGGCCGCGTGGAAAGCGGGCAGGTGCTCTTTGACGGTAAAAACATCCTGGAGTACCCCGAAAGCGAGATGCGCAAGTTCCGCGGCGAGCGGGTCAGCATCATATTCCAGGACCCGATGACGTCTCTAAATCCCGTGTTCACCGTGGGCAGCCAGCTGGTGGAAGCTATCCGCCTGCACACCGACCGCACGCGCGCACAGGCGTCCGCCCGCGCGCTGGAACTGCTCAAACTCGTGGGCGTCAATGAGCCGGACAAGCGCCTGCGCCAGTACCCGCACCAGCTGTCCGGCGGCATGCGCCAGCGCGTGATGATCGCCATGGCATTGGCCTGCGAG
>JAGVSV010000006.1 GCA_019137115.1 Bacillota bacterium | reverse complement strand
GCCCAGAAACCGGGCCTGACCTGATCGCGCGTGCGCACGGACCCTGTGCACATGGCCATCACCTTGGCGCCAAACGACAGCACATCGCCGGGCTGGTACAAAGGTTTCACATAGCGGTTCACCAGCTGTGCCTGATCCTCGCCCACCTCAACAAAGTGGGTCTGGATCGCGTAGCGGTCATACTGTTTTGAGTCAGCGCCCGCAACGCGCCCGCGGTCAAAATAGATAATGCCGTTTTGCTCCCGCCGCTGCGCGTCCAGGTTCCGTGAAGCCGCCTTGCTCATACAGCCCTCCGTCAGGTTATTCCCGACACATTGTATGATGCGGCCCAAAGCGTGTCAAACGCGCGAGTTGACGAAACGACACTTTGTACGTAAGATAAATTCACATGGAAATAGACGGCTTTTTTCGGGGGGAAATTAGATGACACTGTCCGGGAAACTCATACTGGCATGGCTGGAGGAAGACAATAAACAGCGCGCGCTGTTCCGCGTGCGCCCGCTGATGACGGGCGAGGGCGTTTTTACCCAGCAGGAGATCGAGGAACTGCCTGACGAGGGCTATCTGCGCGTCGTGCCTGACCGCAAGGAAAAGGCCACGTTCAAGGACCGCATGCGCGCGCTGGGCGAGCTGTGCGTGGTCGATCTGCGCGGCGACCTGGAGAAAACCCGCGCCAACAAGAACTATGCCCCCGCCAAAGGGGAGATCAACCGCATGGTGGTGTACTCCGACGTGATCCTGGGCTTGCCCGAGGCGCTGGTGTACGAGGTGATGCCCGATCTAAAAGGCGCATTGCCCATGACCCCGCGCTTCTGCCTGCGCAACGGCGGGCGCATCCAGGGCCCGCTCAACGCCCGGACGCGTGAGCCCGAGGGCGGCCAGATGGCCGTGGCGCCGGACAGCAACCGCCTGTTTGCCGTGCAGCTGCCCGACGGCCGGGAGAAGCTGTTCTTCTGGCCCGCGCCACCCGCCGGGGAGCCGCAGGCCGAACCTGTGGAGCCCGCAAAAGCCGTGCAACCGGCGGCCGAAGCGCCTGCTGCGGCGGTCGCGCCCGCAAATGAGCCAGAGGAAGAGCCGCCCGTCGCAGACTCGCCGCGCGTGTACATCCCCATCCACGAGGTGGTGGAGCGCAGGCGCCGCGACAAGGACGCGCTGCTGCCCGCCGGTCCTGACCCCACCGAAGCTTTCCGGCAGGCGCTGGAGGTGCTCTGGCGCGGGGAGGACACGCGCGCCGAAGCGGTGCGGCTGTTGGCCGCGATGCCGGACGCGGACGCGCTGATGGGGCGGGCGTTCAACCCGCAGATGAAAACCGCCGCGGCCGCCGCGCTGCGCCGGGAACTGGAGGACATGGAGGCCGAGCGCCTGCGCCTGTTGATGGACACCGACCGCGCCAGGAGCGACCAGGACACCCTGTTTGCCCAGGCGCTGGACACAGCCAGGGAGCGGGCGGAGCACGCGCTGGCCGCGCTGACCGCCCAGGTGGACGATGTACGCGGCCGCGTGGATGAGATCAAATCGCAGGAAAGCGCGCTGCTTACAAAGCGCGAGGAGCTGTTGGCGCAGCTTGCCGGCGCGGGCGGTGCTGTGCTGGCGCGCCCGTCAGGCGAGGCATGCGCGTTTGCCGATGCCGCGCGGCGGCTGGCCGAAGCATTGAGCGATGCCGGTTTTGACACCGACGAGGCGCGGGCGGGCTGCCTGCTGCTGCTGTTGCTGATCTGTCCCCAGGTGCAGCTGGACGGCGCGAACGCCGCCGACAGCGTGACGGCGGCCAAGGCCATTGTGCGCGCGTTGGGCGGCAACGCCGCCCTCTTCCCGGAGGATGAGGGGGATGTGCTGCTCCTGGCGGGCGGCGACGGCCTGCGCGCGATGGTGACCGCGTCCGGCGGTACCGCGCCGGATGGCTACACCCGCCTGATCGCGGGAAAAAGCGATGGGCCCGAGGATATTTGGCAGGAATATGGGCGCGAGCCCTGGCCCTGCCTGCCGCTGGCCGCGCGCCCCGGTTTCTTTGTGGCGCAGGAACCAACCCATCCCGCCATTTCGTGGACAGACCTGCAAGCGCAGGTGCTTCAGGACATCGCGGAGCTGCCCGAGGCCGCGCTGGAGCTGCTCAACGCCGCGGAGCAGGCGCTGCGCAAAGCCGGCGCGCCGCTGCCGCTGGCCATCCGGCAAATGGTGGCGCGCTTTGTGCCTGCCGCGCAGCATCTGGCCGGCAGCGTGTTGACCGCGCTGGACACCGCGGTGAGCGCTTTCATCCTGCCATACGCGCGCTACCGCCAGGTGGACGTGTCGGAGCTGTCACAGCTTCTGAGCGGCATGCCCCTGTCGGAGGGCAGCCTCACTTGAACCAGCGGGCAACAGCGGCCCAGGTCAGGCGCTGGCGCGCCCTCAGCACGCGCGCCGACCGCATGGCCCAGGGCCTTTTTCTGGTGGAGGGCGAACACATGGTTTTGGAGGCCGTGCGCATGGGCCGCGCCCAAACGCTGCTGGCGCAGGAGGACAGGATCGAGCGCTTTCCCGATTTGCTTTCCTCCGGCGTGCCGGTGCTTTACCTGACGCAGACGCAGTTTGCCCAGGTAGCGGACAGCAAGACGCCCCAGGGCATCGCGGCGCTGTGCGCACTGCCCGCTATGCCCGACATTGCCGCGCTGGGCAGCCGCATTGTGGCGCTCAACGGCGTGCAGGACCCGGGCAACGTGGGCACCATACTGCGCACCATGGACGCGGCGGGGTTCACCGGCATGCTGACCGATGTACAGACCGCGGACGCGTTTTCGCCCAAGGCGCTGTCCGCCTCCATGGGCAGCATCCACCGCGTGCCCGTGCACGTGACTGACGATCTCCCATCCGCGCTTGACAGCCTTGTCGGGTTTGATATCATAGCCGGGGATTTGCGCGGCACGCCGTTCTATGCGCGCCAACCCGTCGGGCCCGCCGTCTGCCTGCTGATCGGCAGCGAAGGCGCGGGGCTGCACCCGGAGGTGCTGGCGCGCGCCACGATGCGCCTGAAGCTGCCCATGGTTGGCGGCGCTGAATCGCTCAACGCCGCGGTGGCCGCGTCCATCATGATGTACGACCTGCTGCGCGAACGCCTGCAACCACCCAACATGCCGTAAAGGGGACACCCGCTTGCAAAAAAAACTTCGCGCTGAGGGCGCCGCGCTGGTCAGGGACCGCGCTTTTTTTCGTCAAACGCTGGCGATCACCGTGCCCGTGCTGGTGCAGAACAGCGTCTCCAACTCGGTATCGCTGCTGGACAACCTGATGGTAGGATCGCTGGGCACGGCGCAGATCTCCGGCGTGGCCATCGCCAATCAGTTGATGTTCATTGTGATGCTGTGCATATTCGGCGGGCTGGCCGGCCCGTCCATCTACGGCGCGCAGTTTTACGGCGCGGGCGACAAGAAGGGGTTTACCGACGCCTTCCGGCTGAAACTGTGGTTCTCCATGATCGTGCTGGCGATTACCACCGTGGTGTTCGCCCTGCTGGGGGACCCGCTGTTCAGGCTGTTTTTGACCGGCGAGGGCACCGCGGGCGAAGCGGAATTGATCCTGCAATATGCGCACGAATACGCCCCCATCATTCTGGCGGGTATGCTGCCGTTTGTGGCGGTGGCCAGCTACGCCAGCACGCTGCGCGAAGCGGGGGAAACCATGCTGCCCATGCGCGCGGGCATCATCGCGGTGCTCACGAATTTGGTGAGCAACTGGGTATTGATCTACGGCAACCTGGGCATGCCGGCGCTGGGCGTGCGCGGCGCGGCGATCGCCACGGTGTTCTCCCGCCTGGTGGAGTTGACCATTATCGTCGTCGGCACGCACCGCAACAGCAAGTTTGACTTTTTGCACGGGTTTTACCGAAAGATGCGCGTGTCCTGGAAGCTGACCGTCGCGGTGCTCAAAAAAGGGTGGCTGCTGCTGGCCAACGAGTTTTTCTGGGCGCTGGGCATGGCGATGAACTTGCAGATGTATTCGGTGCGCGGGCTGGCGGTGTTGGGCGCGCAGAACATCGCGGGCACCGTGGGCAACCTGTTCAACATGTTCTACCTGTCCCTGGGCACGGCGGTGGCCGTCATGGCCGGGCAGGCGCTGGGCGCGGGGGATATGGCCGGCGCGCGGCGCACCGTGTGGCGCCTGATCACGGTCAGCTTTATCCTGTGTTTGGGCATCGGGCTGGTCATGGGCGCGCTGTCCGGCGTGTTCCCGCTTCTGTACAATGTGGACAGCCAGGTGCGTCAGCTTGCGTCCATGTTCCTGCTGACCAACGCGGTGCTGATGCCGTTTTTCGCGATCTCGCACTGCACGTTCTTCGCCCTGCGCGCGGGCGGCTCCACGGTGGTCACGTTCCTGTTTGATTCCGGGTACACCTGGCTGCTGATGATCCCCGGCATCTATCTGGTCATCCACTTTACCAGTTTGCCCATCGAAATCGCCTATCCCTTGACGCAGGCCAGCGCCATCCTCAAGGCACTCCTGGGCATGTGGTTTGTCAAGCGCGGCTACTGGCTGCGCAACATCGTGCACGACGCCCCGTCGTAATGATCAGGCCATCTGGCCTTGGATATCCGCCTCGCTCGCCCGCATCGCGGCGAGCGTTTTTTCAAACAGCGTGTCCAGTTCCCAGCCAAGGGTCTCGGCGCCCTTGGCGATCACCTCGCGGGAGCATCCGGCGGCAAACGCCTTGTCCTTGAACTTCTTGCGCAGGGACTTGACCTCCATGTCCTGCACCGATTTGGACGGCCGCATCAGCGCCGCCGCGCCGATCAAACCGGTGAGCTCGTCGGCCGCGTACAGCACCTTTTCCATCATGTGCTCGGGCGCCGGCAGGTCGTCATGGATGCCCCAGCCGTGGCTGGTCACCGCGTGCACCAGGCGCTCGGACGCGCCGAT
>JAGVSV010000178.1 GCA_019137115.1 Bacillota bacterium | reverse complement strand
ATTTCGTCGTTGACGGCAATGCGCACCGCCTGGAACGTGCGCCGTGCCGGGTGCCCCGTATCGCGGGCGCGCACAGCTTTGGGGATGGCGCGGTCGACGGCGGTTACCAGATCGCCGGTGGTCACAAAAGGCCGTTCGGCTCGCATCTCGACGATTATTTGTGCGATGCGCGCGGCCCAGCGTTCGTCGGCGTAGTCATATAGCGCCTGACGGATGCCCTCCTGTGGCGTCTGGTTGAGCCAGTCGGCCGCCGTCATGCCGCGGGACTGGTCCATGCGCATGTCCAGCGGCGCTTGCTCATGGAAGGAAAACCCCCGCTCCGGCGTGTCCAACTGATAAGAGGACACGCCCAAATCCAGCAGCGCACCATCCAGAGCGGGGGCATCGGCAAGCAAACTCACCGCGTCATGGAAATTGCCGTGGATCGCGTAAAAGCCGGGATAGGCCGACAGCAAGCTTCTGGCCGCATTCAGCGCGTCCTGGTCGCGGTCAATGCCATACAGCCGTCCCTCCGCGCCGATCCTGTCCAGAATCGCCTGGCTGTGCCCACCCCCGCCCAGCGTGCCGTCGGCAAACACGCCGCCGGGCGCAGGGTTCAGCAGCGCAAGGGTTTCGTTGAGCATCACGGGCGTATGGTGGAAATCCATGTCAGCTTTCCAGATCGGCAAGGCGGGCGTTGAGGACGTCCAACATCGCGCCGTTGTCGATCAACTTTTGCCGCTCGGCCTCCACCAACGCGGGCGGCGCTTTGGCGGTGAAGCCGGGGTTGTTCAGCTTGCTTTGTGAGCGCTCAATCTCCTGCATCATGCTGGCGATTTCTTTGCGGGTGCGCGCGATCTCCTGATCAAAGTCGATCAGGTCGCCCAGCGGGATCAGCACCTCCGCCGCCACGGTCACGGCCGACATCACCTTGTCCGACACGGGGTCGTCAGGCGTTAGCAGCGTGACGGACGACGCGGCGGACAGCCGTTTGAAGTGCGGTTCGGCCCAGGTCAGCACATCCTCCCAGCCCGGGGCGGCGCGCAGCAGCAGGCGCGCTTTGTGACCGGCCTGCACCTTGCGCTCGGCGCGCAGGTTGCGCACGGCGCGGATCAAATCCATCACGCCCTGCATGCGCGCTTCCTCTGCCTCAAACAGCAGGGAGGCATCGTAGGCGGGCCAGTCGGACAGCATGCAGCTTTGGTCTGCGTAGCCGGGCAGGTTTCGGTACAGCTCCTCGGTCAGGAACGGCATGAACGGGTGCAGCAGCTTGAGCAGCACCTCCAAAACATACCGGAGTACGGCGCGCACGGTGGTGGCGCGTTCCGGCGTGCCTTCAAACAGATCGCTCTTGGCCAGCTCGATGTACCAGTCGCAGAACTCGCTCCAGGCCAGCTCGTACGCTTTCTGCGCGGCCAGACCGTGCTCACAGTCCTCCAGGTGCTGGCTGACCTCGGACACCGCGCGCATGCAGCGCGTCAGGATCCACTGATCGGGCAGCGCCAGCTCGCGCCCGGCGATGCCCACGTCCTCGTCGGTCAGATTCATCATCACAAAGCGCGCGGCGTTCCAGATCTTGTTGGCAAAGTTCCGGCTGGATTCCATCTTCTCGGGCAGATAGCGGGTGTCGTTGCCGGGGCTTACGCCCATGCACAGCGACAGCCGCAGCGCGTCCGCCCCATAGGCGTCCACCGCTTCCAGCGGGTCAATGCCGTTGGCCAGGGATTTGGACATCTTGCGCCCCAGCGCGTCGCGCACCATGCCGTGGATCAGCACATATCTGAACGGCACCTCGCCCATCTGTTCCAGCCCGCTGAAAATCATGCGCGCCACCCAGAAGAAGATGATGTCGTAGCCGGTCACCAGCGTGGTGGTCGGGTAGAAATATTTAAGGTCCTCCGTCTCGTCCGGCCAGCCCAGCGTGGAAAACGGCCAGAGCGCCGAGGAAAACCAGGTGTCCAGCACGTCCTCATCCTGCCGGAGGGTGTGCGATCTGCACTTTGTGCAGGCAGTCGGGTCGTCCCGCGACACGATGACCTCGCCGCAAGCGTCGCAATACCACACCGGGATGCGGTGGCCCCACCACAGCTGGCGGCTGATGCACCAGTCCCTGATGTTTTCCATCCAGTTGAAGTAGACCTTTTCAAAGCGCTGCGGGATGAACTGCGTTTCGCCGTTGCGCACCGCCTCAATCGCGGGCTCTGCCAGCGGCCGCATCCGCACAAACCACTGTCGGCTGATCAGCGGGTCCACGGTGGTGGCGCATCGGTAGCAGGTGCCCACGTTGTGGTCGTAATCCTCTATCTTAACCAGTAGCCCGAGCGCCTCCAAATCCTCCAGAACCAGCTCCCGGCAGGCGGCGCCGGTCAACCCCTGATAGCGCGTGCCGGCCTGCTCGTTCATCGTGCCGTCGTCATGGGTGACCTTGAGGATCCCCAGGTTGTGCCGCTGTGCCACCTCAAAGTCATTCGGGTCATGCGCGGGGGTCATTTTGACTGCGCCGGTGCCAAACTCCATGTCCACATAGTCGTCCGCCACCACGGGGATCACGCGGTTGGCCAGGGGCAGCACCACGTTCTTGCCTGCCAGCCCGGCATAGCGCTCATCATTCGGGTTCACCGCCACGCCGGTATCGCCCAGCATCGTTTCGGGGCGCGTGGTGGCCACCACCACGCCGTAGGAGCCATCCTCGCCGGGGTAGCGGATGTGCCACAGGTGGGTGTGCTTTTCCTCATACTCCACCTCGGCGTCCGACAGCGCGGTCTTGCACACCGGGCACCAGTTGATCACGCGGTCGCCGCGGTAGATCAGGTCTTTCTCATAGAGCCTTACAAACACTTCGCGCACGGCTTTGGAGCATCCTTCGTCCATGGTAAAGCGTTCCCGGCTCCAGTCACAGCTGGCGCCCATGCGGCGCAGCTGGCGGGTGATCTGCCCGCCGTACTGCTCCTTCCATTTCCAGGCGCGCTCCAGAAACGCGTCCCGGCCGATGTCCGCCTTGGTCAGCCCTTCGGACGCCAGCTGTTCGACAAGCTTCAGCTCCGTGGCAATGGACGCGTGGTCGGTGCCCGGCAGCCACAGCGTGGGGTCGCCCTTCATCCGGTGGTAGCGGGTCAGCGCGTCCTGCAAAACGCTGTCCATCGCGTGGCCCAGATGCAGCTGCCCGGTGATATTGGGCGGCGGCATCACGATAGTGAACGGCTTTTTGCCGGGCACGCGCCTGGCAACAAATGCGCCGGATTTCTCCCAGCGCTGATAGGTTGCCGCCTCGACCGATTTGGGGTCGAAGGTTTTCTCCATGGTAAACTCGGTTTTCATGCTCGCGCCCTCCTAAACAAAAAGCCGCCCCTCCTGTGCAGGACGGGTCGGCCCGTGGTACCACCTGGCTTTACGGCAACATGCCGCCTCCAAGATGCGATAGCGGGCATCAGCCGGCGGCAAAACCGCTGTCCTCACGAAGCGACCTTCCGCGCGTTCCCCCTGGCGCCCTTGCAGCAGTCGGGCACCTCTCTGTACAGGTTCCGGCGCGTACTCCTCTCCGGTCAACGGACGAATAACCTGGGATGAGATCAGGCCCTGACCTTCTCCTCGTCCACTGCGATGACCTGTACGCCGTTGTAGTAACCGCACTGCTTGCACACGTGGTGCGCCAGTTTCATCTGATGGCACTGCGGGCACGCCGAAATGGCGGGCTGGTTGAGTTTCCAGTGGGTACGGCGCTTGCGACCACGCGCGCGCGATACCTTATATTTTGGCATTGCCATGGCTCTTTACACCTCCTCATCCTTGGTTAGCAACTGTTCCAGTACCGAAAACGGGTTGTTGGGCGCGTCCGGGCTGTCATCCCCGATGGTGCCATGCTCGTCCAGCAGCCCGCGGCAGTCTTTCCTGCACAGGAAGCGGATGGGCAGCGCAAGCAACAGGTTGGTCAGCACCAGATGCGATACGTCCGCCTGTGCGCCCTTGTAGAAGAACCGGTCATCGTCCTCCCGGGGCGCGGCTTCCGGCTGGGCCGGGTCCTCCTGGCTGAAGAGCACCTCTTCCACGGGGACTTCAAAGCGGGTTGCCACAGCGTTCAGGCAGTTTGCGCACTGCGCGTGCACGACGGCGGTGAGGGTGGCCGTCAGACGAATGGTATCGTCCTCGAACACCATCATGCCTTCCAGCAGCACCGGGTCATCAAAGGTGACCGTCTCGCCCAGGATGTCCTGCGGGAGCACCGTTTCCCTGTGCGCAAACGGGACAGGGACGCCCGGGCCGCGCAGTGCAAGGGTCAAGTCCAGCATCGCGCTTGTCTCCCCGGACGAATGCAATGCATTATACGGGCGCTGCCCGGCCTTGTCAATGTTTTCCGGCTTATTCATCGCCCTGTTCATTCGCTGCGCCGCTGGTGTCAACGGCGTCCTCCGGCGGCCTTGCCGCGTTCTTGTTCACCGTGATCACCACGTGACGGTTGGGCTCCTCCCCTTCGGAATGGGTGGACACATCTTCCCGCCCCTGTAAGGCGGAATGCAGCACCCGGCGCTCATAGGGGTTCATGGGCTCCAGCGCCACCCGGCGGCCGGTTTTGCGCGCGCGGTTGGCCATGCGGTTGGCCAGGCGCACCAGCGCTTCCTCGCGCTTGGCGCGGTAGCCCTCGCTGTCCAGCGTCAGGCGCACGTACTGGTCCTTGCCGCGGTTTATCTTCAGCGAAGTCAGATACTGGAGCGCGTCCAGCGTTTCGCCGCGACGGCCGATCAGCACGCCCTGCGCGTCGCCGGACAGGTCGGCGCGGATGTTGCCCTCCTCGTCGGTCGCAACGTCCACCGCAACGGGAATGCCCATCAGCTGGGTCAGCTGCTCCAGAAACCCCTGCGCGTCCGCTGCGATGGTGCCGGGCTCGGCCGGCGTGGCGGGGATCACCGGGGCGGCCGGGACAGCAGCGCGAGCGGGGCGCCGCGGGGCGCTTTCGCTTGCCGGTTCCTCCGCCGTGGGCGTTGCGGACGCCTTGGGGGATTTGGGCGGCCGGGGCTCTTTGGGCGCGCTTTCCGGCGCGCGGGGCGCCCTGGGGCGCGGAGGCGGCGTCGGCTCCGTCCTCGGGGTGGGCCTTGCGGTAGAAAGCGAATTGGCAAAGATGCTTTGCGTATCGCGGATGGTCTCTTGTTCCTTGATCGTCAGCCGCACCTTCGCCTGGCGGCTGCCAAACAAGCCGAACAGCCCTTTGCTGCCCTCCTGCAATATATCGACCGTCACGTCGCCGATGCTCATCCCCAGGGTCTCCAGACCCGCGGAGATTGCCTCTTCAACCGTGCGGCCAGTTGCTTCGTGTGATTTCATCGGATGGAAACCTCTCCTTTGTCGGCCAGCTCCTTCGCTTCCTTGGCGTCGTAATAGCGGGTGATGAGCAGGCTGGTTCCCGCCGCGATCAGGTTGGTCACCACCCAGTACAGCGCGAAACCGGCGTTGCTGGTCAGGGTGATGAAAACGGAGAACAGCGGGAAGAAATACTTCATGAAGTTGGCGGTGCCGCCCTTGTTCCCCTGCGCCGCGCTGGAGGCAGCGCCGGGATCAGCGGCCGGATTGAGTTTGGTGGACAGCACCTGGGATGCGCCGGCCAGTGCCGGCAATATCAGGTAGCCGTTGAAGTGCTGGTACAGCGTGATCGAGAACAGGTAGAAATTCATATTCGCCCAGCCCGGCACCGGCTTGAGCATGCTGATATATTCCGGCATGCTGTTGAGCGTTGCCAACATATGCGGAAGCGCCACGTTCAGATCCGCGGTATTGGCAAAACTCAGGGTGCCCGAGAAGTCCGTTGCCTGGGCTTGGATGTTTTGCAGGATCAGCTGGACCTGCTCGGGACGCAGGCTGTCAAACACGCGCTGCCACACGTCAGCGCCGATCATCCGCAGGTTGTTGATGTCCGGCACCACCGTGGCAAACGGGGAGTCGGGCATCCAGATGTTTCGCACCCACAGCCAGCTGTCAAACTGGGGGGTGATGCCGGAAACATACTCAAAGACATGTTTGACCGTCTGCTCGTTGGCAATCACGCGCATGGCGCCAAACATCGCGTAGAGCACCGGCAGCGTCAGGAGCATCGGCAGGCAGCCGGACATCGGGTTGTATTTCTCCCGCTTCATCAGCTCGGCCTGCTTTTGCTGGAGCTTTTGCTTGTCGTTGGCGTATTTCTTTTGCAGCGCGTTGATTTCCGGCTGGATGCGCTGCATCTTGCGCATCCCCTTGCGGGACTTGAAGTCAAACGGCAGCAGCACGGCTTTGATCAGAATCGTGAACACCACGATGGACCAGCCGTAGTTGCCCAGAATGGAATAGATCCAGTACAGCACGGACCCCAACGCGTTCGTTATGGCTTGCACTTTCCGTTAATCCCTCCTTATTGCGGGCTCCGGCGGCTCCGGAACCGGGTCATACCCGCCCTTGTGAAACGGGTTGCAGCGCAGGATCCGTTTGGCGCTCATCCAGCCGCCGCGCAGCGCGCCATACTGCTCCAGCGCGTCCAGCGCGTACTGGGAGCAGGTCGGGGTAAACCGGCAGCTGTTGGGCAAGTGCGGCGAGATCGCCCGCCGGTAAAAGCGGATCAGCCCCATCAGCATGCGCTTCATACCGCGCTTCTGTTAAGCCCCAGGCGCCTGAACAGCGCCTCCATGTCCCTGGCCAGCATGTGGTAATCCGCCTCCGCTGCCTTGGGGCGCGCGGTGAACACGTACAGGCCGGGCTTGAGCTCCGTCATCCTCAAGCGGAAATGCTCCCGCATGCGGCGCTTGACCCGGTTGCGTACCACGGCATTGCCGACCTTCCGGCTGACCGAAAAGCCGGCCTGTGTGCGGCCGGATCGCAGGTAGGTCAGGCCCATGAACTGGCCGCCCGCCCCTTTGCCCTTGCGGTATACGTAACGGAACTGCGCGTTCCGCCGGATCCGGTGCTGTTGCTGCATCGTGGCTGCGCGGCCGCATGGAAAAACCCGCTCGTTGCCTTCACACTATGGTCAGCAGCGTGGGCGGGCCTATCCTTGCCGCAAGCGGCTCAAACGGTCAGTTCTTTGCGGCCGCGGCGGCGGCGGGCTGCCAGCACGCGGCGTCCACTGCGGGTGGACATGCGGGTGCGGAAGCCATGCACCTTGTTGCGCTGGCGTTTTTTTGGCTGGTACGTACGTAGCATGGGGAACACTCCTTTATCAATACGCTGCGGTTTACCCAGCGGGACACCCGTAGGGAAACTATTGGATTATAGGAGAACGGCCCGCGCCTGTCAACACCCGTGCAACGGGTTTGCGGGACAGGCGCGGGCCGTGCCAGTGGCAAAGGAAACCGGAAAACTACTTCGAGGTCTTGTCCACGATAATTTTGCGGAACACCTCCATGGTGTTCTGGGCTTCACTCAGGTCGGCGCGCAGGCGGGCGTTCTCGGCCTCCAGGGCCAGCAGGCGCGCGTTTTCCTCCCGGCTGGTGTGCGCCTCGCTGGCTTGCGCCTTGGGCTTTTCGACGGGCGCCTCGCGCTTTTCATAGGGCACGGTGTAGGTTTCGTCGGTCAGCTGGTTGTACGCGCCGCGCGGGACATAGGCCGTGTGCAGCAGGTCATGGCTGCGCGCGTCGCCCGGCTTGCCCAGGTACTGCCGGTAGATTTCGATGACCGCGGGGTTCTCGTGCGCCTTGCGGATGGACTTGCCTTCATCGGCGCGGTAGATCGCGGCCATGCGCTTTTCAAACACGTCCTCTTCCTGGTTGCGGGGCTGGCCGCCGCCCATGATGCACCCGCCGGGACAGCCCATCACCTCGATAAAGTGGTAGGGAGATGTGCCGTCCTGTACGGCCTGCATCAGCGCGTGCGCGCCGCGCGAGCCGCTGGTGGCGGCAAAGCGCACCGTGAAGCCGTCGAACCTGGCAAATTCCGGCAGCGGATCGGTGATGGTGACAGCGCCTTCCTTGATCTCCCCATCGCCGCGCAGCGTTTCGACTCGGAGCCCCTCAAAGGGGATCTCCCGGCCGGTGACGATTTCGTACACGGTGCGCAGCGCGG
>JAGVSV010000104.1 GCA_019137115.1 Bacillota bacterium | reverse complement strand
GTCGGCCTGCCCGGCACCCCGGCAGGCAACACGGATATTAAGAACGTACACTCACTGAATACCGGTATCATCTGATACCATCAACGAGGCCGCTCCCTTTGGGGGGCGGCCTTTTTTGATGCGCAAAAAAACCGGGACATTGCCCGGTGCGGAGTGATGGCGTTGGCTGCTCCCGGCACCTGCGCTACTTGTGGCTGTCGTCCTTCAACGATGGATTGGGAATCCGGATGATGATGTCGGACAGGTCACAGCCAAGCGCTTCGCAGATCTGATCCAAATGCTCCAGGTTTACCCGCTCACACAACTCGTGATACATCTCGTTTATTGTCGAGGGCCGGATCCCGGTTTTTCTCGCCAGGTCAGCCTGCGTCCACCTCAGCTCGCCAAGCCGTGTGGACAGTAAAATCCTAATCATGGCCATGCTCCTTTATGGTAGGTTCTAACATGTTTACCAATAAAGGTCAGCATTCCGTTAGGAAATAACGAGGTGCGTTATTATGCCCAAAAACAGAAAGAGGGCCCGCCATCAGAGCAGGTCCTCTTCCAGGACTTGGATGTCCAGTACGAACTTCCCACGAATCATGTACAGTCTTACATTTCGATAGTTCGTATCAGACTGGTGTGGTGGAGCATAAGAGACTCGAACTCTTGACCCCCACAATGCCATTGTGGTGCGCTACCAACTGCGCTAATGCCCCGTCGCCGGGACAGTATAGCGCACTGGTTGGCGCTTGTAAAGGGGGCAAAAATGACACGGAACTACCTATAACCCCTACTGCTCCTCAAGCTCCACATGGTTCGCGATGAGTCGAACGGTTAAGCGCCCGAAACGCTAAACCCTCGCCACCCCGCTCTCCCGCGCCGCCTGCGCCACGGCGCTTGCAACGGCATCGCGCACGCGCGGGTCAAACGGGGCGGAGATGATGTTGTCAGGCGACAGCTCGCGGTCTGCGATCAGGTTTGCCAGCGCTTCGGCGGCGGCCAGCTTCATGGCGTCGTTGATGTCGCTGGCACGCACGTCAAACGCGCCGCGGAACACGCCGGGGAAAGCCAGCACGTTGTTGATCTGGTTGGGGTAGTCGCTGCGGCCGGTGGCGATCACGCGCGCGCCGCCGGCTTTGGCATCGTCCGGGAAAATCTCCGGCACCGGATTCGCGCAGGCGAACACGATCGCGTCCTTGGCCATCGTGCGCACCATGTCCGGGGTGACGGTATTGGGCGCGGACACGCCGATGAACAGGTCGGCGCCCTTGAGCGCATCGGCCAGCGTGCCTTGCTCCTTTTTGCGGTTGGTTACGCGCGCGATTTCGTCCTTGATGGCGTTCATGCCTTCGCCACGGCCTTCATAAATCAAGCCTTTGCGGTCGCACAGCAGGATGTCAGCAAACCCGTAGGACAGCATCAGCTTCGTGATCGCGATGGCGGCGGCGCCCGCTCCGCTGATGACCACGCGCACGTTTTCCTTGCGCTTGCCCACTACTTTCAGCGCGTTGATGACGCCTGCCAGCGTGACGATGGCGGTGCCGTGCTGGTCGTCATGGAAGATGGGGATGTCGGTGACCTGCTTCAATTTTGCTTCGATTTCAAAGCAGCGGGGGGAGGCGATGTCCTCCAGGTTGACCCCGCCGAACGACCCTGAAATCAGCCGAATGGTTTCCACAATCGTGTCCACGTCGGTGGATTT
The DNA here is from genome assembly GCA_019137115.1 of Bacillota bacterium. Lineage (GTDB taxonomy): Bacteria > Bacillota > Clostridia > Christensenellales > Aristaeellaceae > JAGVSV01. The sequence goes on along the minus strand of JAGVSV010000104.1, from coordinate 3,275 downwards.
GATGCACATGGGGAAAGCGTCCACGCCGCCAAAGGACTTGAACAGCACGCATTTGCCCTCCATGACGGGCATGCCTGCCTCGGGGCCGATGTCGCCCAGGCCCAGCACCGCGGTGCCGTCGGTGACCACCAGGCACAGGTTCCAGCGGCGCGTCAAGTCATAGCTCTTGTTCACATCCTTCTGGATTTCCAGGCAGGGCTGCGCCACGCCCGGCGTATAAGCCAGGGAGAGATCCTCCTTGGTGGCGACAGGCACCGTTGGTACGATTTCCACCTTGCCGCGCCACTGTGCGTGCCTTTTCAGGGATTCCTTCGCGTAATCCATGGTGCCTCCTGTCAGCCTTCCAGATCGTCGGTCTGGCGCTGCATGTTCTCGATCGCGATGTCATAGATGTCGCCCAGCGTCGCGCAGTACGCCAGCGCGTCCCAGGGCTCGTTGGTGTGGAAGTGCACCTTGAGCAGCTCCTCATCGCCCACCACCAGCAACGAGTCCCCATCGAAGTGTTCGGTGAAATAGGCAGCCACCGCGTCCTCGTCCAGTCCGTCGCCTTCAATCAGCAGCTGAAAGTCAAACTTATATTCCAGCACGCCAACTACCTCCTTAAACCGTTTGCATCCATGATAACCGAGCGGACGGAGCCGCGCAATCGGCACGCAAAAACCCCGGCCACGAAGGGCCCGCGACGGAATTCACCGCGTGCTACAAGCTATTTCTATGCTTTCCTCGGATGCTGCTGGATGATGCCCATGATCAGCCGCATGCTGCCCAGCGAACTGCCGTTGTTGATGGATCCCGCGGTGGTCAGGTTGACGCCGCCGTAGGCGAGGCCGTCCAGCACGTCGCGGGTGGTTTCCCTGATCAGCCCCTCCCGGTCATTGCGCATGAAGGTGATGGGGGAAAGGCAGCCGTCAATACGGGCGTGGGGGAGGTATTTGCGGATTTCCGGCACCAGCACTGTGGGGCCAAAGTTGACGCCGTTCAGGTCCATCTTGCCCAGCAGCGGCAGCAGGTGCCCCATGGCGCTGTCGGAGTGCTGATAGCGCGAATCCGCAGGGTCCGGGCTGTAATGGGCAAAGACTTTTTCCAGCACTGGGTAGCCGAACAGCTCATACATGGACGGGTTCAGCAGGCAGCTGTTGTCATCCGCAAAGGAAAACCCGCGCCGGCTCTGAGCGGTCACGCCGGCTTCCTCATCCATCACCTGCGCCATGCCCAGCGTCACGTGCGTGATGGCGTCGGAAAACTTCCGCGCCAGGTCGGGGTTGTCCAGGATCAGGTAAAGCAGCTCCTCGCTGCCAAACAGCGAGCAGGCCAGCGTGACCGGCCCGCGGATATGCCGCATCAGCGGCGGCTTGATGCCATAGGTTTCGTAGATGCGCCTTTTTTCGGTTTCCCAGTTGTCCGGCAGCATGAACGCGCGCAGGTCCATGCGCATCACTTCGTCCAGCTTGCGGGACAGCTGGTCCTCATCGTCAAAGGCCTTTTCCAGCCACTCGGTCGCGTGCCGGATGGCGTAGGTGCCGCCAAACACCTCGCCGATGCGCTTTACATAGGGGAACTGGGCGTCCTCCGGCGGCAGGTCTTCGTTGAGCAGGCGTTTGCCCACGATTTTTTCCGCCTTGTCGTTGTAGCGCCGGTACAGATCAATCGCGCGCTGCCGCTCCTCGGGCACCCAGGGGTCGCCCGGCTCACCCAGTTCCTCGTACACACACTCGGTACTCATGCGGATGCCCAGCGCCACCTGCGGCCCGGGGAAAAAGCAGTTGTCCCGGTGGGCGATTTCATCATCCTTCCAGAAGCGCTCGATATCGACTGGATGCATACATGCTGTCTCCTTCTACATGGATATCCAGGACGCCGCACAGCGGTCGGGCGCGCGGTGATGCGTTGCAACGCCTTTGTTTTCGTTCATTATAGATTGCGTGTGACAAAAAAGCAACGTTCGCCGCGCCCCATGGCCATTTTTCAACATGCCAATCACCGTTTTTCAGTGGGCAGAACGCTTGACAGGCTCCTACTCAAATCGGTATACTGCTTCTGGTGTATACAAAAACGCGATCCGCTAACTGAAGGAGGGTACCCATCGTGAGAAAAACCTTGGCCTTGATCCTGTCGCTGTGTCTTTTGTTAGGCACAACTGCCATCGCCATAGCAGAGCAGCCTGCTGAAGCGACCTACACGTACAACTTCGCTGTGTCATCGTTCCCGACCAACTGGAGCACATTCCAGAACCAGACCGCCACGGACAATGACATCCTGGACTATCTGGGCAGCGGGCTGTACAGCTTTGACTACAACGAGACGATGGACGGCTACAAAGTCGTTCCGCTGGCCGCCGCAGATTTCCCTGTGGACGTGACCGATGAATACGTCGGCGACGACTGGGGCATTGCGGAGTATGTTGCCGACCCCGTCACCGGCGAGCCGACCGAGGAGAAGGCCACCGCGCGTGCGTGGAAGGTCACCATCCGTGAGGATTTGCAGTGGTCGGATGGCACCCCCATCACCGCGAAGGACTTTGAGACCTCCGCGAAACTGCGGCTGGATCCCCGGGCGCAGAACCACCGTGCCGACAGCTTCTACACGGGCAACATGGTGATCACCAACGCCGAAGCCTATGCCAAGCAGGGCGTGCCGGCGGACACCAGCCTCACGGACTACATGTCCATCTCCGACATCGAGGACATCGATGCCTGGCTGGAAGCCAACGGCGAGCTGAAAGGCTATGTCGACTGGAACAACAGCTTCGGCGACACGTATGACTTTGAAGCCAAGGCGTGGACCGGCGCTGCCGAGGGCGGCGTGGTGGAGACCCCGCTGACCATCAAGGAACTGTATGAGTTCTACACCACCGGCGAGGGTGGCACCTACATCACCTGGGCCGATGACGAGACCAAGAAAGAATGGGCGCTGGACGAGCTGTTCGCCAAGTACACCTGGCCCGAAATGGCCTGGGAGAATGTCGGCTTCAAGGCCGTTGGCGACTATGACTTCGTTCTGATCCTGACCAAGCCGCTGACCGGCTTCTACCTGCACTATGCGATGACGGACAGCTGGCTGGTCAAGGAAGACCTGTACCTGGCCAGTGAATCCGAGACCGATGGCGTGTACAACAACTCCTACGGCACCACGGTGGAGACCACCGCGTCCTGGGGCCCGTACGTGCTGGAAACCTTCCAGTCCGACAAGATTTATACGCTGGTCCGCAATGAGAAGTGGTTCGGCTTCAACGAGCCGGATCGCTTCCCCTACCAGACCACCAAGATTCAGTGCGA
>JAGVSV010000204.1 GCA_019137115.1 Bacillota bacterium | reverse complement strand
GGGATGAACAGGGTTTGCCATTCGTTTTCCATAAATCCTGGCCGCCTTCCATGGGTTCTCCGGTTGCGCAATTTGTATTGCTGAAGTGCGTTGCACCGTCATGATCTGCACAGATAACCGTTCGGTTGTTACAATCCGATTGTAACAATACACGCAGACCGCGTCAATTTTTCGCGCTTTGATTGCCGAAATAGGCGCGGGCTGTCATACTGTCGATACCCCGGCAAGGAGAATACGACAAATGAAGAGATGTCTGGCGCTCTGCCTGTGCATGGGCTTGTGTTTGGCGCTTCTTTTTCCCGTGGCTTTCGCACAAGAGGGCGGGTCGCAGCGCTATGCATTGTCTGCGCTCAGCGGTACACCGGTACCCGAAGGCTTTTTGCTGGAGCGGATGGATGGATATATGCTGCTCAACCCCACAACCGGTGAACGAGCGGCGATCGATGGTCCCGGAAATCGCATCCGGCTGCTGTCCGGCAGCCCAGGGACCGGGGTGGATATCGATGTGGGCGCGCGAACCGTCCTGACCGTCAGCGACGGCAAATTGGCGGCAGCTAGCGATGAACCCGTCGGCCCGGGTTTTGCCGACTTTGTGCGCGGAAACGTGGACACGGTTGTGGTGGAGGGCGCGGCGTTCGGCGCTCGCTACGATGACGGCAGCATGATGCAGCTGGCGCGCCATGATTTCGCCAAAGACGAGACCGAGGTACTGCTTTCGGCCGCTTCGGTGGCCATCGCCGCGTTTGCGGACAGCCGCTTGTTTCTGGCCGTCCACAAAATGAGCGAGCAGCAGCATGTGCTGGCCATCTACGACCCCGCCAGCCGCAGCCGCGAAACCTGGTGCGAGCTGACCGGCGGCTCCCCGTTTGACGCGATCAAGGGCATCGCGTACGACCCGTCCGGCGGCAGCGCCTGCTTCCTGCTGGGGGAGAAAGCCTACGCCTGCGCGCGGGCAAGCGCCTACCGCGATCGAGCTGATCCCGGGGATTTCCGGCACCGGTGTGCGCGGCGCGGTGATGTCCCCGGACGGCCTGTACTGCGTGCTGGGCGATGATGCCGTCTACGTGCTGGATGCCACGCGCACCGACCCTGTCCGCCGCCTGCGCATCGGCGGCAACGCGATGGGCAGCGACATGAACCCGATGTTTGCACAGCGCTATTCGGATATCCCGGTGGAGATCGTCTGGAGTTCGTCGCTGTCGGATGAAAGCGCGCAGGTGGGCCTGATGACCGGCGCCACGGCGATTGACCTGTTCACCGTGCAGGTGACCAACGATGTATACCGGGCGATGCTCAAAAAGGGCTATGCCGCCGATCTGTCCGGCAATGAGAAGCTGCAAGGGTTTGCGGCGGGGCTGCGGCCTTTTGCCGCCCAACCGCTGTATGAGGATGAAAAGCTGCTCGCCATCCCGTATGGCCTGTCCGTGCACGGCCTGCCAGGCGTCAACACCGCGCTGGCAGACGAGCTGGGCATCGCCGTCCCCGCCACCTACCGGGAGTTGATGGCCTTGTGCAGCCGATGGCAGCAGATTGCGGACAACGCCTCTCAGGAGGTGCGCCTGGAGCGCGTGAGCGAAATGAACGCGCGGGACGGCATGCTGCGCCGGATCATGGATGCCTATACGATGGCCTGGCCTGCCGATCAGCCGCTGTCGTTTGACACGCCGCTGTTGTGCGAACTGCTGACCGACTACGTGGCGGCGCTGCCCGCGCTGGCGCGACTGGAGGTCATCGCGGATGCCGAGGTTGGCTCGGACGGCAGCATCTCGGAGCGCGACGCCCGCCGTTGCCTGATCGATGTCTTCTACAGCGTAGAGGGGATGGAGAACGAGTTCATGGGGCGGCGTTTGAGCCGCTGTTGCTGCGCGTGAGCGCGGACAGCCAACCAGTTGTGTCCGCCGGCATGACCGTGTGGGTGGTCAACGCCCAATCCCCGAACGTTTCGGACGCCATCCGCTACCTGGAGTGCTACGCCGAAGGGCTGCCCGCCTGGCCCACGATCACCATGGTAGAAGGTGGCGATCAGCCCGTCGAGGATGAACGGTACGCCGCCAACAAGCAGGACCTGGATCAGGATCTGGCAGCGCTGGAGGCAGAAATCCAGGCGGCCGGTGAACTCACCCCCGCCCTGCGCGAGCGCAGGGACGTGCTGACGGCGCGCCAACAGGAGCTGGAGGAGGAACGCTGGGAAGACGGCCCGGAAACTGTGGCGCGTTACCAGGCCATCGCGCCCTACCTGCGCATCCCGCAGCAGCCATCTGCCAGCTCTATATCCCTGCCCAACCTGAACCCGGTGTATCAGGAGTTTACAACAGGCCGGCTGTCCGTCGACTTGTTCATCAGCCAGCTGGAAAACATGCAGCGGCTGATGAACCTGGAGCAGCCTTCACACCCCAGCATTCCGCGCTTCCCCGCCCCGCGCCGCCCTTCCCGCAAGGCCGGCGCTTGTATTTATCCCGTATTTTCTTAGACATTGGCGGGGCGCTATGCTATTGTTTCCTTTAGTCCAACAGTGCGGCGTTGGGCCGGGAAAGGGGCAAAATGACCAACTTTGTGTTTATTTCCCCGCACTTTCCTGCCAACTATTGGCAGTTCTGCAGGGCGCTAAAGGATGTGGGCATCAATGTCCTGGGCATCGCGGACACGCCCTGGGCGCATTTGCCCCAGCATGTGCAGGCCAGCCTCAATGACTATTACCAGGTTCCCTCGTTGGAGGACGGTGATGCCGTGCTGCGCGCGGTGGGCCTTTTCACGCACCGCTGGGGCAAGATCGACTGGCTGGAGAGCAACAACGAATACTGGCTGGAGCAGGACGCCTGGCTGCGCACGATGTTTCACATCACCACGGGCCCGATGGAAGACCAGATCGGGCTGTACAAGCACAAATCCGCGATGAAGGAAGGGTACAAACAGGCCGGCGTGCCCGCCGCGCGCTGGCAGCTGGCCTCCACGCTGGAGAATGCCCAGGCGTTTGTCAAAACCGTGGGCTACCCCATCGTGGCCAAGCCCGACAGCGGCGTGGGCGCCACCAACGTATACCGCATCAGCAACGCGCAGGATCTGGCGGCGTTCTTCTCCCGCCTGCCCATCACGCCCTACATCATGGAGGAGTACGTCAACGGCGGCATCTTAAGTTATGACGCGTTGATTGACAGCCAGGGCAACCCGCTGTACGAAACCGGCAACCTGACGGCCGGGTCGCTGATGGATGTGGTCAACCAGGGGCTGGACTCGGTGTTCATGATCGTGCCGGAGATTGCCGAGGACCTGCGCGCCATCGGCCGCCGCACGGTGCAGGCGTTTTCGGTTAAAAGCCGCCTGGTGCATTTTGAGTACTTCCGCCTGTTTGAGGATCATCAGGGGCTGGGAAAAAAAGGCGACATTGTGGCGCTGGAGGTCAACATGCGGCCTTCCGGCGGCGTGACGCCCGACATGATCAACTACGCCGGCAGCGTGGACATCTACCGGCTGTGGGCGGACATGGTCCTGCACGACCGCATCTGGCTCAACCCCGACAGGAACAAATACTACTGCGTGTTCGTGGGCCGGCGCGACACCCGCGCCTACCGCCATTCGCACATGGATGTGATGCACCAGTACGCGCACCGCATCGTCATGCAGGAGCGGCTGCCGTTGGCATTGAGCAACGCGATGGGCAACGACCTGTATCTTGCGCGCTGCATCAACAGGGAGGAGGCGGACGCGTTCATCCAGTACGTCTGCCAGGGTGTCTGATATGGGCAAACGCTACCACAAGTTCTATTCCGGGGCGCTGGGACGCGACATGGAAATGCACATCCACGGCCACGCCGGCAAGCCCTGCGTGGTGTTCCCGTCCCAGGACGGGCACTACGGCGACTACGAAAGCTTTGGCATGCTGGAACCCTGCGGCCCGTTTCTGGAGGCGGGAAAGCTGCGGCTGTACTGCGTGGACGGCATTGATGCAGAAACCTGGTCCAACCGCCATGCGCACCCGCGCGACCGGATGCTCCGGCACGAGGCATGGTTTCGGTACCTGACCGACGAGCTCACGCCGTTTATCCATTATGACGCCAACTGGGACGACCGCCTGATGACCACCGGGTGCAGCATGGGCGCCACGCACGCCGCCAACCTGCTGTTCCGCAGGCCCGACCTGTATGATACCGTGATCGCGCTGAGCGGCGCGTATGACGCCGCGTGGTTCATGGACGGGTACGTGGACGACCTGGTGCACCTGAACAGCCCGGTGTCCTCAATCAGCGCCATGCCGCACGACCACGCCTATGTCAACTTGCTCAACTCCTGCACGATCATCCTGTGTGCGGGACAGGGCGCGTGGGAGGACGAGATGCGCCGCTCGATGGGGCTGCTGAAAAACGCGATGGACGCAAAGAGTATCAACGCCTGGTTTGATTATTGGGGTGGGGATGTCAACCATGACTGGCCGTGGTGGCGGGTGCAGATGCGCTATTTCCTGGAAAAGGTGCTGGGATAGGGCATCCAACGCAACGGCCGCATATACAAAGCGCGCCGTTGCTTTTATAATGGGCACAGCACGCACCGCCAAGGAGGAACTATGAGCCGCAACCCAAGTGACAAACGCAAAGAAGAGATCGTCCGCCTTCAAAGCCAGATCATCCGGGAAATGGCGGGCGAAAACCTGCGCCGGGTGGGCGCTGATTTATGGGGCCCGACGCCTGACGAAACCACGCCGGACACCCCGCCGCCCGGCTTCCCCGCCGTGCCGGACCCGTTCGCTAAAGAAGAAGCAAAGCCCGCCCAGTCACAGGAGAAGAAAGAGGACGCGCCGCCCAGGGAGAACATCGAAGATCTGAAGAAGGAACTGAATGATTATATCGGGCTGGATTTGATCAAGAAGGAAGTGGACAGCCTGATCAATCTGGTCACCGTGTATGCCCTGCGCCGCCAGCACGATATGCCCTGCGCCGCCAGCACGATCTGCCCACGGAGGAACTGTCGCTTCACATGGTGTTTTCCGGCAACCCGGGCACCGGCAAGACGATGATCGCGCGGCTGATGTCCCGCATCTACCACTCCCTGGGCATTTTGAGCAAAGGGCATCTGGTGGAGGTCGACCGTTCCGGCCTGGTGGCGGGCTATGTGGGGCAGACGGCGCTCAAGACCGCAGACGTGATCAAGAAAGCGTTGGGCGGCGTGCTGTTCATCGACGAAGCCTATGCGCTGACCACCCGCGGCCCGCAGGATTTTGGGCAGGAAGCGGTCGAAACGCTGCTCAAGGCCATGGAGGACAACAAGGACGACCTGGTGGTGATCGTGGCCGGTTATGTGGATTTGATGAATGACTTTGTGCACTCAAACCCCGGCCTGCAGTCGCGCTTCAACCGTTATATGTACTTCCCGGACTATACCATCGACGAGATGATGGCCATCTTTGACATGCGTATGAACAAGGCCGGGTACACGCTGGATGAGGACGCGCGCGAGCCGCTGCGCCAGCTGATCCTGGACGAGAGCGAGAACGCCATCGGCTTTGGCAACGCGCGCGGCGTGCGCAATTTGTTTGAACAAGCCATCTCCCGGCAGGCCAACCGCCTGGCCAAAATGCAGGATGTCACCCGCGAGCAGCTGATGCAGATTACCAGAAGCGACATTCCCGGTGCGGAGGATGCGGCGCAGGACGAGGGCGACGATCAAGGGGGAAACGATGCTGCCATTCCTGAATGACTATCAGCATGGCGGGCACCCCGCCGTGCTGGCCTATCTGCAGTCCATCCAGGGTCAAGCCTTCCCCGGCTATGGCGAGGATGCCATCTGTTCGGCCGCCGCCGACCGCATCCGCGCATGGGTGGGGATTAAGGGCGCGCCGGTGCATTTTGTGTCCGGCGGCACCCAGGCCAACCTGACGGTGATCGCCTCCCTCCTGCGCCCGCACGAGGGGGTCATCGCCGCCACCACCGGACACATCAACGCGCACGAAACCGGCGCGGTGGAAGCCACCGGGCACAAGGTGCTGACGGTGGAAAACGCGCAGGGCAAGGTGACAGCGGACGCCGTCCGGGAAGTGGTCACTTCCCACGCCAACGACGAAGCGTTTGAGCACATCGTCAAGCCCGGCATGGTGTACATCTCCCACACCACCGAGCTGGGCACCATCTACCAGCGTGCGGAGCTGGAAGCGCTGTCGACCACCTGCCGGGCACTGGGGCTGCCGCTGTACCTGGACGGCGCGCGGCTGGGGTATGGGCTGACGGCGGAAGGCGGTGACCTGAGCATTCATGATGTCGCCCGCTTAACGGATGTGTTCACCATCGGCGGCACCAAGCAGGGCGCGCTGTTCGGGGAAGCCATCGTGTTCACCAATGCCGCGCTGGCCAAGGACTTCCGCTACCACATCAAACAGCGCGGCGGCATGCTCGCCAAGGGCTGGCTGCTGGGGGCGCAGTTTGACGCGCTGCTTAAGGACGATCTGTATCTTTCGCTCTCGCGCCACGCCAACGCGCTGGCGCTGCAACTGCGCGATGGGCTGCAAAACCTGGGGTTCGCGCTGGCGGGCGCGTCACCGTCCAACCAGCAGTTTGTGCGTTTGCCGGTGTCCGTAGCCGACGCGCTTGCGGAGTCCTGCGCGTTTGGCACCATCACGCAGGGGGAAAAGGAGCGTGTGGTGCGCTTCTGCACCAGCTGGGCGACCACGGGTGAACAGGTGGACGAGTTGGTCGAGGCGATGGAGCGGCTGCGGGGCTGACGGTTACTTCAGGAGATGTAGCGGCGTGTAGAGCATGCCGCTTTTCGCAAATGTGCTTTGAAACAACACGACCGCAGGGAACGCTGCGGGTGCTGAACGCGGCAAGCCTGGCGCTATCTCCTGGATGGGGCGCGTCAGCCGCGCGCTGCGCGCCAGCGTCACATGCGGCACAAACGCGCGGTGATCGACCGCTATGTCCAGCGCTCGCGCGCCGTCGGCGAGTTCCAGCGCCAGCGCTTTCATACGCTCCGTCACCGTCAGCCCCGCCCACAGCGTCAAGCCGTCCCGCCCGCGAAACGCGCCATAATCCGCAATGTGGGCCATGCGCTCCTCTTCTAACAGCACCGGAAGGCCACCGAACCAGTCGCGAACCTCCCGCGCTTTGTCCTGGGGCAGATCGCCCAGGAAACACAGCGTCAGATGCAGGTTCTCGGGCTTTGTCAAGCGCAGGGAATGGGCGTTTTGCCTTACAACATCGGACGCTTCACCCAAGACCGGCAGGAACGCCTGCGGCAGTTGCGCGGCGATGAACATCCGGATCGATGCTTCCCGTAACATCATGGGCGCTCCTTTCTGTATACAAAGCGTACCACCGGAAATTTGTTGCGTCAAAGCACCTCACAAAACGAATATCGTATTGCCCTATCGGAGTGGATTTGGTAACATGCCATCAACAACCCCGACAACTGAGGAGGGCACGCACATGAAATGGCAAGGCAGGCGGCGCAGCACCAATGTCAATGACCAGCGCGGCAGGATGACCGGCCGCGGCGTTGCAACCGCCGGCGGCGCCGGTTTGATACTGGCACTGGTTGTGTTTTTGATCACCGGCGATCCCGGCGCGCTGGGCGGGTTGTTCGGCGGCGGCGTCACCCAGCAGCAACAGCAGCAGGATTACCAGCCCTCCGAGCGCGAGCAGCAGATGTTTGAGTTTTCCGGCGTTGTGCTGGCGGACATTGAGGACGTCTGGGGCGCGCTGTTCCCCAAATACAACGAAACCTACAAGCAGCCCACGATGACGGTGTACACGGGCGCGGTCAACACCGCCTGCGGCGCGGCGGATTCCGGCGTGGGGCCGTTCTACTGCCCGGGCGACCAGACAATCTACCTGGACTTAAGCTTCTATGACACGCTGGTCAACCGCTACGGCGCCGACCAGGGGGACTTTATCTTAACGTATGTCATCGCCCACGAGGCCGGCCACCATGTGCAAACCCTGCTGAGCGTCACCGAGCAGTTAAACCAGTACCGGCAGCAAGCGGCCACCGGCCGCATCTCCCAGACCGACTTCAATGAGATCAGCGTGCGTTACGAACTGCAGGCCGACTATCTGGCCGGCGTGGTGGCGCGCGGCATTGCCAACAAGGGCTATATGGAGCAGGGCGACATGGAGAAAGCCATGTCCGCCGCCGAAGCCGTGGGGGATGACAGCATCCAGCGCAAAATGCAGGGCTATGTCGACCCGGACACCTTCAACCACGGCACCAGCCAGCAGCGCAAGACCTGGTTCCGCAGGGGCTTTGACGCGGGCGACCTGTCCCAATGGGACACCTTCAGCGGCGCCATCTGATCATCCGGTTATCATAACGTATAGGAGACTTTGCCATGCCCATTGTTGACATGCCCCTTCAGGAATTGCTGACCTACCAGGGCGTAAACCCCAAACCCAAGGATTTTGACGCATACTGGACGCGCGCGCTTGATGCCATGCACGCGCTGGGCACCGCGCATGAGCGAGTGCCCGCGGCGTTTCAGGCGCCGGGCGTGACCTGTTATGATCTGTGGTTCACCGGCGTGGGCGGCGCGCGTGTATATGCAAAACTGCTGATCCCTGACCGGCCGGGCAAGCTGCCCGCCGTGCTGCGCTTCCACGGCTACACCGGGGATTCCGGCAGCTGGACGGGGCACCTGGCGTACGCGCAGTCCGGCTTTGTGGTGGCGGCGCTGGACAGCCGCGGGCAGGGCGGCAAGTCCGAGGATGTGGGCGGCGTGAAGGGCAACACCCACCGCGGCCAGATCATCCGCGGGCTGGATGACCCGAACCCCGATAAACTGCTGACCCGCGACCTGTTTCTGGACACCGCGCAGCTGGCGCGCATCGTGATGGATTTCCCCGAGGTGGACGAAAACCGTGTCGGCGCCACCGGCGGCAGCCAGGGCGGCGCGCTGACGCTGGCGTGCGCGGCGCTGGAACCCCGCGTCAAAAAGCTGGCGCCGGTGTTCCCGTTCATGTGCGATTACCGCAGGGTGTGGGACATGGACCTGGACGTGGCCGCCTATGCCGAACTGCGCGAGCATTTCCGGCGCAGCGACCCGCAGCACAAGCGGGTGGACGAGATTTTTACCAAGCTGGGCTACATCGACCTGCAACACCTGGCCAACCGCATCAAGGGCGAGACGGTGCTCTACTGCGGCCTGATGGACGACATATGCCCGCCGTCCACGCAGTTTGCCGCCTACAACAAGATCAACGCCCCCAAGTCCTACGAAATCTGGCCGGACTTTGGCCACGAGGGGCTGCCGGGCTCGGACGACATGATCTACAGCTTCATGCTAGGGCTGTGAAAACGACAAGGAGGGCACCATGAAAGCGCTGGTGATGGAGGAATACCGCAAATTTGCCTACAAGGATGTGCCGACGCCGCAGCCGGGGTGATCATGGGCCACGAAGCCGCCGGCGTGATCGCGCAGGTGGGCGAGGGCGTGGAAGGCTACAAGCCCGGAGACCGCGTCACGTTTGATTCCACCATCTACTGCGGCGTGTGCGATCGGTGCCGTGCCGGGCTGGTCAACCTGTGCGCCACGCGCCGGGTGCTGGGCGTGTCCTGCGATGATTACCGCCAGGACGGTGCGTTCGCCGAATATGTGCTGGTGCCCCAGCACATTCTGTACAAGCTGCCCGACAAGGTCAGCTTCACACAGGCCGCGATGGTGGAGCCGCTGGCGATCGCCATGCACGCGGCCACCCGCACCAAGGTGAACGAAGGCGACGCCGTGCTGATCGCGGGCGTGGGCACCATCGGCATGCTGACGCTGCAGGTCGTGCGCAGCATGGGCGCGGGCATGTTGATCGCGGCGGACGTGGATGAGGCGAAGCTTCAGGAAGCCAAAGCAAACGGCGCCACGCACTGCGTAAACACAACAATGCCCGACGCGCCCAAAGAAATACTTGCAGCCACCAACAATGGAGGCGTGGACATCGCCTTTGACGCTGTGGGCATCGGGGAAACGGTCAATCTGTGCATCGATGCCGCCAAACTCAACGGCGCCATCGTGCTGGTGGGCAACCTGAAACCCAGCATCAATTTCCCGCTGCAAAAGGTGGTCACCCGGCAGCTGTCGCTGTTCGGCAGCTGCGCGTCGGCCGGGGAATACGCCGCGTGCCTGGACCTGATCGCCGCAGGCGTTGTGGATACCGACCGCATGATTTCCCGCACGGTGCCGCTGTCGGAGGGCGGGGAGTGGATCAACCGCGCCTATGAGCGCGAGAAGGGATTGAACAAGATCGTTCTGATCCCATAAGGAGGGGCCATGTCGGAACCCATTCGCACCGCCGTTGTCGGCTGTGGCAAGGTGGGGCATTTTCATGCCAAAGCCTACCAGGCCACGAAGCGCGCCCATCTGGTGGCGTGCTACAACCGCACGCTGCCGCGCGCGCAAGCCTTTGGCGCGGAATATGCCATCCCCGCCTATGACGATGTGGAAGCCATGATCAAAAACGAGGGCGTGCAGGCGGTATCCATCTGCACCCCGCACCCCAACCACGCCGAACTGGCCGTGGCGTGCGCGCAACTGGGCGTACACGTCGCCATCGAAAAGCCGCTGGCTGCGTCGCTTGCGGATTGTGACGCCATCATCAACGCGGTGCAGGCCGCTGGGGTGGTTGGCACCACGATCTGCCAGCGCAGGTTTTATCCGCCCGCGCAGCGCGTCAAGCAGGCGATTACCGACGGCAAGCTGGGCCGCCCCATTCTGGGCACGGTCAACATGCTGGGCTGGCGGGACATGGCGTATTACGCGTCCGACCCCTGGCGCGGCACGTGGGCAGGCGAGGGCGGCGGCGTGCTGGTCAACCAGGCGCCGCACCAGCTCGACCTGCTGTTGTGGTACATGGGCGAGGTGGACAGCCTCTACGCGCTGTGGGACACGCTCAACCACCCCGATCTGGAGGTCGAGGACACCGCCGCGGCGGTCATCCGCTTCAAATCCGGCGCCATCGGCAACATCGTGGTCAGCAACTCGCAAAACCCCGCGCTGTTTGGTAACGTGCGCGTGCACGGCGAAAACGGCGCTTCTATAGGCGTGCAGACCGACGGCGGCGCCATGTTCATCGCCGGTGTGTCCACCATCGCCGAGCCACCTGTCAACGACCTGTGGACGGTGGCGGGCGAGGCGGACCAACTGGCGGATTTCCAGAAGCAGGACAGCGATTTCTTTCTGTCGGTGGACCCGATGCTGCACTTCCACCTGGCGCAGCTGAACGATTTCCTGGCCGCGATTGACGGGCGCCGAGCGCCCGCCATCACGCTGGCCGACGGCCGCCGCACGGTGGAGCTGTTCACCGGCATCTATCGTTCGGGCAGGCTCGGGCAGCCAGTGACCTTCCCGCTGGCGGCCCAGGATGACTTGGACTATGACGGCAGGCTTGGCCCCAGACCGGGAGGTTTGCGATGACGACCCTAAGGCTGCAAGGCAAAACCGCACTGGTC
>JAGVSV010000054.1 GCA_019137115.1 Bacillota bacterium | reverse complement strand
GCCCCCGCCGCGCGGGCGTCCTCGGACAGTTCAAAGCGGCTGCGGGTGCATTCCAATAGGCCTTCGCGGCGCATCTTGCTCAGCTCGTTGGACAGCGCGGAGCGGTCGACGCCCAGGTAGTCCGCCAGCTGCTGGCGGTCATAGGGGATCGTAAACGAGCGGCTGCGCGCGCGGGTGGACTCAAACGACAGATAGCTCATCAGCCGCGCGCGGATGGTTTTCGGCGAGGTGTGGAACATCCGGCGGGTCAAATCAATGTTGCTCTGCGCCATCACGCGCAGCAGGTTGCGGATCAACTGGTTGTGAAAGGGGCACGCCCGCCCGCATACCTGGCTTAATTTGGCGGCCTGCAGGCGCAGCACCGTGCAGTCGGTGGCGGCCACCACGCTCACGGGCATCGGCTCGCCGGGGATCAGCGCGAACATTTCGGCATAGGTGTCGCCCGGCCCCATCCGGGACAGCAGCGACCGGTTGCCCCAGGCGTCCTGATATTCCATCAGGAGGCTGCCGGAGAGCACCACGCCCACAAAGCTGGTCACGCCGCCGGCCGGGCAGATCACCTGATTACGCCCGTAGGTGCGCTTCAGCGCGCCCAGACAGGTCAGCACCCGCCCGATCTCCTCCGCATTCAGCCCGGCAAACAGGCTTGTCCCCGCCAGAAACGCGGTGTCCATGCGTCACCTCCTTCTGTGATGTTTATCCCATTGTACTATTTCCAACGTCAACAAAGCAAGTTTGTTGCCATGATGGTTTGAGATGGTGCCGGTTGTTGTCAGGCTGGATCGCAACCGCATTCGGACAAGCATGATGGATCACCTCAGGGTTTCCGTATGCGGTGTGTGTACTACATCAAGATAGGATTTCCTGTGGCCGACTGCCCGCTGCACCAATGCCTTCGGCATGCGCGCTATGGCATTTGGCTCGGTGAGAGGGACCGACCCGCAGTGGGGGTTTGCCGTATCCAGGCATCTCTGCTCCTGCAGCTGCGGAATTCGCGTGTCCAGGAAGCGCACATTCGCCAGGCAATGGCGCCCCATTTTCTACCTCCAACCAAAAGAGTTCCCGCTGAAAACCAGCGGGAACTCCGGGCTTGCCAGATCCGTTACTTTGCCTCTTTCTCCTGATAGGCAGCCAGGCTCTCGTCGATGACGGTTTGACCGCCCATGCCCAGGAACTCCTCGACCAGCGTGTCATAAGTCGCATCGAATGCGTCCACTGCGCCCGTGATGGCTTTTACGCGGATTTCGCCGATCTTTTCATTCAGCGATAGGCCATAGTCGCCCCTGGCGACAATGGTTTTTCCGAAGTCATACGGCTCAAAGGTGTTCTCCAATGCCGTATAGTACGCAGCTTCATACACCGGCTTAAGGCGTTCGTCGATGGCACTGGTCATTTCGGCGACAGCGACGTCACGGTCAGGATTGCCGTTATAGGTCAACACCAGATCGCCCACGCTGATTCTTGGCCGGGCATCAGGCAACGCAGTTGAAGCATCGTGCGCGCCATTCTCCAGCTTGGTGTAGTGCTCGCCTTCCTGGCCATAGGCCAAATACTCGAAGTTCTCGTATTTGCTTAGCCAATCGATGTACATGACAGCTTCAGCTGCATGCTGGCTGTATACGGGCACCATCATGTACATGCCGTACGGTACATAACGATCTACAAGCGCCGCGACGCCGTCGTTGTTCGTTACGCTGATGGGCACGACTTCCGCCTCCGGATGGTTCGCGTACAAAGCCTCGACGGACTCCTTCTTTGCCAACTCACGCCAGTAGGCATGCGCCCACACACCAACCTTGCCGTTGCTAATCCAGCTCTTCCACTCGGTCTCATCGCCGTAGATCGCCCAGTCAGGCTGGATGAGACCATTGTTGTACAGCTTGTTCAGCCAACGGTATCCTTCTTTGACACCAGGCCAGAGGATATCGGGCTTAACTGCCACATCTTCATCCGTGAGATTTTCGTAGTCAATGAAGGCGTGCGTAAAGGAATCCATGGACTCCGCTTCGTATGTGGTTGGTTCCTGGAGCATGGCCATGGGATACTCACACAGGCCCTGCTCTTTCCACTGCGTCATGACCTTTTCCAGGTCATCATAGGTGATGGACACAACGCCATTCTCGTCGGCCACCAGTTCATAACCCACGGCTTCACACCAGTCTTTGCGAATAAACGCGCTGACATGGGCAACCAAACCGCGCTTAGCGACGATTGCATACTGGCCGCCGCTGACGTGCCCGTATGGCAGTTGCTCGCCGAGTTCTGACGTAATGTTGGGGCCATACTGCTCAATGAGTTCGCTCAACTCGTATAGCCCGCCCTGCTCGGCATAGTCATAGAGGATGGCGGGGCTGTATGAGATGAAAATATCCGGGCAGTTGCCGCCCGCCATCCAGACGGGGATAATGCTGTCGGAGTTGCTTCGTGGCATCGCGACAAAGGTTACTTCGATATTGAGTTGCTCAAGCACCTGCTCCTTAATCCAGTTCGCCCAATAGTTGTTGGTCGCATCTCCATAGTTCGTATCCATGTTGCTACGGTCGAATACGGCTACAGAAACTTCGCCGGGCGAATCTGCCGTAAACGGCGATTCGGCCATAGCGCTCAGGCTGGCCATGACCATCAAGGCAGCCATCAGCAGAACCAGGGTTCTCTTCATGTGGTACACCTCCGCGTTATTTATCACCAAGGCTGTCCGCCTGGGATTTCTAGCCCTTTACAGCGCCGATCATGACGCCTCGTACGAAGTATTTCTGCAGGAATGGGTACACAACAAGCACCGGCAGCAAGCTGAACACCAGCGCTGCGCTTCGTATCTGTAACGGCTGTATGGTTAAGCCAACATTTGCGCCTTCACTCATCAGTTCATTCAGGCCGGCTGCCGACAAGATAATGTTCTTCAGGCGCACCTGCAGGATATACTTGCTGGGTTCACTGATGTACAGCATTCCATCGGTTACCGCATTCCATCGGCTAACCGCATAAAACAACGCGATCGTCGCCAGCATGGCCTTCGACAAGGGAAGCACAACCCGCCAGAGTATATCTGCATCATTGGCGCCGTCAATGTATGCCGCTTCTTTCATCTCGGCAGGTATGGAGGAAAAGAAAGTCCGCATCAGAATCATGTTGTACGTAGAAACCATGCCCGGCAGCACGAGCGACCACATCGTGTTGATGAGGCCCAAATCGTTCACCAGCAGGTAGGAGGGGATCATGCCGCCAGCAAAGTACATGGTAAAAAGTACAAAAACCCATAGCGGCTTTCTGCCCACCAAATCGCGGTGGGACAACGGATACGCGCACAGGATGGTCATAAACATGGAGATGGATACATACAGCAGGGTTGCCTTGATTGTGTACCACATGGAGCGTAAAAGCGCACCATTTGTAAAGACAGATTCATAGGCATCCAGCGTAAAATCAACCGGAAGGAAGGTGACTTCGTTGGAGTTTACCGCCCTGGCGCTGGACAAAGACAGCGAAAAAATGTTGAGAATCGGGAGTATGCAGGTTAGCGCAATAATCGTAACGATGATCGTTACCAGCACTTCAAACCCGCGGTCTACCAGTGATTGTCGGCCCTTCGCCATTCCAAGATACTCCTTTTACCAGATACCCTCGTCCGAGATGCGGTTGCTGACGGCGTTGGCAGTAATGACCAGCGCGAAATTAATGACCGACTGAATCAATCCTGCCGCCGTACTGATGGAATATTTTCCGTTCTCCAGACCATAGCGGTAAATAAATGTTGAGATAACATCGCCCGAATCATTTACCATCGGGTTTTTTAGCATCTGCGGTTGTTCAAATCCAATGGACATCATGCTGCCGATTTTCAGTATCAGCATGATGACGATGGTGGGCCTAATGCTTGGCAGTGTGATCTTGTACGTCATTTGAAAACGACTGCAACCGTCGATGCGCGCAGCCTCATACAGGTCTTCCCCGACGCTTGTGATCGCGGAGAGGTATATGATGGCTCCCCACCCGATGGATTGCCATACGCTGACGAACACGTACATCACGACCCAGTTACGGCTTTCAGTAAGCCATGGGACAGGTGAAATTCCCATGGAGGCAAGGCCTCGGTTGATAATGCCGGTTTGGGTCGCGAACAGCGTGGTCACCAGGCCGCCAATGATTACCCAGGAGAGAAAGTGCGGTAGATACAGCACGGTCTGCGCAATCTTTTTGAAATGACGGCCGGATAGCTCGTTGAGCATTAACGCCAATATAATCGGAGCGGGGAACCCAAATACGAGATTAAGTACATTGAGCACCAGCGTGTTCTTGATTGCGTTGGAAAACTCTGCAATGGCAAACAACTTGCTGAAGTTCTCCATGCCGACCCAGGGACTCTTCCATATGCCCCGGAAGATGGAATAATTCTTGAACGCAATGACGATTCCGCCCATGGGGATATAGTGGAACACAATGTAGTACGTAATCGGAAGCGCCAACATCACATAGAGCAGCCAATGCTGGCGGACATAAACCCGCTTGTCATTACGCGTGGGCTTGGGCAACCGAATGCCGGAGTGGGTTGTCATCTGTGGTGTACGCTCCTTGCTGTTCACGAATGAACCTGCCAGAAAACCTGCGGCGATTGAATCCAAAAGCAAAAATCTGCATAACTATAGCGGCTGAGATTGCTCACGTCAACCGGGCATTGCTACTGAAGTTGCCATTCAATGAACATCGCCTGTTCTTTCGCAGGCGAATAGCGCGCCGCTTGATATTCCGGTATGCGTTCCGTATACTTTTGCTGGTTGAACACAGACGAAATCCGGTAGACGTGCACGCATACGCAGAAGGAGCGGTAAACCGTGAAAAAGCCCAACATTTTGCTGTACTTCACCGACCAGCAGCGCGCGGACACGCTGGCAGACGCTGCCGATCTCCCCGGTGCTGGACGGGCTGGCACGGGACGGCGTGCTGTTTGAAAACGCGTTCACCCCGCAGCCGGTGTGCGGGCCGTGCCGCGCGGTGTTCCAGACGGGGCTGTACCCCACCCGAACCGGGGTGTACCGCAACAACCGGGCGCTGCCGCTGGATGCGCGCACCACCGCGCGGGCGTTTACCGCGCACGGCTATGAAACCGCCTATGTCGGCAAATGGCACCTGGCCAGCGAGGGCGCGCTGGAGAGCACGCCGGCGATGGATTACCACACGGTGGCCATCCCGCTGGAGCGCCGGGGCGGGTATGAGGGCTTCTGGCGCGCGGCCGATGTGCTGGAGTTTACCTCCCACGGCTATGACGGCTACGTGTTTGACGAGCACATGCAGCGCGTGGACTTTACCGGCTACCGTGCCGACTGCATCACCGACTTCGGCCTGGAATTTCTGGACGGGTACAATGGCGAAAAGCCATTTTTCCTGACCATCAGCCACATTGAGCCGCACCATCAGAACGACCGCAACCACTATGAAGGCCCGGACGGCAGCAAGGAACGGTTCAGGGACTTCCAGCTGCCGGACGACCTGGCCGCGCTGGGCGGCGACGCCCGCGAGGAATACCCCGATTATCTCGGCCAGTGCCGGAGCCTGGATGACAACCTGGGGCGGCTGGTCAAAAAGCTCAAGGAAAAGGGCCTGTACGACAACACGCTGATCGCGTTTGTGTCCGACCATGGCTCCCACTTCCGCACCCGCAACCAGGACGCGCACAAGAACGGATATGACGACTACAAGCGTTCCTGCCACACCGCCTGCCTGCGCGTGCCGCTGGTGCTGCACGGCCCGGGCTTTCTGGGTGGCAAGCGCGTCAAACGCCTGGTGTCCACCGTCAGCCTGCCCAAAACGCTGCTGACGGCGGCGGGTATGGACGCGGGCTGGATGGACGGCGAGGACCTGCAGCGCGTGGCCAAGGGCGACATGGACGGCCAGCCCGAGGTGGTGTTCGCCCAGATCAGCGAAAGCCGCGTGGGGCGCTGCGTGCGCACGCCGGACTTTTTGTACGCGGCCTACGCGCCGGGCAAGCACGGCGGCGAGCACATGGACAGCGACGAGTACGCCGACGATTTTCTGTATGACTTACAGAATGACCCGGCGGAGCTGAACAATGTGGTGGCGGACCCTGCCTACCGCGACACGCTGCTGAAAATGCGCGCGGAGCTGCTGCGCCAGCTAAACAAGGCCGGGGAGCGCCCCGCGCGGATCGTGACGCCCTGATGCCCCCGCTGACCGTATTGATCAAGCCGGCGTCCGGCCGGTGCAACATGCGCTGCCGGTACTGCTTTTACGTGGACGAAATGGAGAACCGCGACGCCGGCGTGCGCCCGAACATGACCCCTGCCGACGCCGATACGCTGGTGCGCCGCGCGTTTCTGTACGCCGAGAGATTTGTCAGCTTCATGTTCCAGGGCGGCGAGCCCACGCTGGCGGGGCTTGCCTACTTTGAGGCGTTCGCGCGATCGGTCAAAAAGTGGAACACCCGGGGCATGGAGGTGCGCTACTCGCTGCAAACCAACGGGTACGACCTGTCGGACGAGTTGATCGCCTTTTTCAAGCAGCACAATTTCCTGCTGGGCGTGTCCATGGACGGGGACGCCGCCCTGCACGACCGCCTGCGCCCGGACGCCCACGGCAAGGGCACCCACGCGCGCATCACGCGCACGCTCAAGCGCCTGCAAAAAGCCGGGGTGGATTTCAACATCCTGTGCGTGGTGTCCGGCCCCGTGGCCGAAGCGC
>JAGVSV010000067.1 GCA_019137115.1 Bacillota bacterium | reverse complement strand
ACGGCGGACAGCCTGTCAAGCCCACAAACATTGGATTCTTTTCGCGGTTTCTTCATCGACAAACGCATCCATGCCCCGTATACTGGCAGAAGGGAGCCCCGAGGGCGAACAATAAAACCGCCGGGGCGCAAAAGGAGGAAACGTGAAAAAACATTACCCGCGGATTGTGGCCTGCGCCGACCAGGCCTTTGAGCGCACCGTATCGCGCATCAGCGTCGACCCGGACAACATCTACCGGGGCGCGATGGACGACATGCTGTATTTGATCGAGCCCGGCAACGCCACGGGGCTTGTCAGCTACCTGTGCGCGCTGTACGCGTGCGAGGACAGCAAATACCATCAGGACCCAGCCCTGCTGCCGCTGATCATCAACGCGGCGGAGCAGACCGTGCGCACCGCCTACCCCGACGGCACAAGCGACCTGCTTGCCACCAACTTCTATACGCCCGCCACGTTTGAGTTGCAGAGCCTTTGCCGCGGGTACCGGACGTTTGTGAAGTACATGGGTGATTCGTCCCAGGAAAAACAGGCCCGCGACGCGATGCACCGCGCGGTGGAAACGCTGGCGCGCGGCTGCCTGAACGGCGGCTTCCACACCCCCAACCACCGCTGGGTGGAGTGCGCGGCGCTGGTGATGAGCTACAACATTCTCGGGTGGCCGGAGCTGATGGTCAAGTGCCGCGCGTACCTGTCCGAGGGCATCGACTGCGACGAGTACGGCGAGTTCACCGAGCGCTCGGTGGGCGTGTACAACCCGGTCAACGTCAACTCCATGATGGTATTGGCCGAGGAAGGCAACATGCCGGAGCTTTTTGAGTACGCCAAACGCAACCTCGACCTCACGTTCAACTACCTGGACGGCGACGGCACGGTGTTCACCAAAAACTCCCGCCGGCAGGACAAGGGCAATGACGTGACCTACCCCGCGCATGTGTGGTATTACCTGTACCTGTGGGCGGGCGAGAAGTTCAGTAACCCGAAATACATCAAGTTTGCCGAAACCATGTTTGAGGACGCCATCCTGGCCGGGCGCGGCATGACCTGCCCGCTGTGGCTGTACGTGGACCGCCCGCAGCTGAAAACCTTCGAGATGGATACATCCCATGTCACAATCCCCGACCATTACCACGCGTACTACCCCAACAGCAACATCGTCCGGGTGCGCAAGGGCGATTTTACCTATACGCTGCTGGCCAACAACCCGGACTTCCTGCATGTGAAGTTCGGCAAAGCCACGTTCACCGTGCGCATGTGCGCGTCGTTTTTCGCGGTGGCGCAGTTCGCGCCTGCGGAAGTGACAAAGACCGACACCGGCTACCGCATGACCTTCAGCGGCCACGGCGAATACAAGGGCCTGTTCCCCACGCCGCCGGACAGCCCCGACTGGTTCAAGATGGACCACACCCTGCGCCCGGTGCTGCATGCCTGTGAGCTGGATTTCACGCTGGATGTGACGGATCTGGACGATGGCGTGAAACTGGCAATCCGCGTGGACAACACGCCGCGCGTGCCGTTCAAGCTGGAGTTTGCCATTCCCGCCAACACCCGTTTTGAAACCAACAACGTGATCTTTGACACCGTGGCCGGCGGCAGCATCGTGGTCAAGGACGGCAACGCGCGGCTGGAGAACGTGGAAACCGGCAGCGAGGTCACGATCGAGGGGCTCTTTGGCGCGCATATGTACCACAAAACGATGCGCGGCAGCATCCCGCCGATGGAGGGCGCGTTCAGCCTGTACGCCACCGGGTTTTCGCCCATAGCGCGCGAGATCACGCTGCGCTTTTCCAAGCGCGCCCACGCGCGGACATTCACGCAGGAGGTATGAGGATGAAAAACCTGCCCGACCGCCGGCTCCTGCTTGAAAAGGCACGGCAAATCCTGGGCGGCATCATCGACGAAAACAACCAGGCCGTGTTCACCAACCGTTACGGCCGCCACTACATGGACGACTGGGACTGGTTCCAGGGCGTGGCGCTGTTCGGCGTGTACACCTATTACCGGCAGACCGGGGAACAGGCGGCGCTGGACTACTTGATCCAGTGGTTTGACACGCACATCAAAAAGGGCCTGCCCGTCAAGAACGTCAACAGCATGGCGCCGTGCCTGACGTTGAGCTACCTGTGGGAGGAAACAGGCAAGGCGGAATACCTGGCCATCTGCCGCGAATGGGCGGACTACGCGATGAACGGCCTGCCGCGCACGCCGGAAGGCGGCATGCAGCACATCACCATCGACAGCCCCAACGAGGGGCAGCTGTGGGATGACACGCTGTACGTGGGGGTGTTGTTTTTAGCGCGCATGGGGCAGCTGGACAACCACCCGGAATATGTGCACGAAAGCGTGCGGCAGTTTCTGGTGCACATCAAGTACCTGACCGACGTGACCACCGGGCTGTTCTTCCACGGCTGGTCGTTCCCGCGCCTGGATCACTTTGCCCGCGCGCGCTGGGGCCGGGGCAACGCCTGGTACACCGCCGGGCTGGTCGATTATCTGGACATGGCGGAGATTGACCCCGGCGTGCGCATGTTTTTAATCTCCACCCTCGACCGCCAGGTGGAGGCGCTGGCAAAGTACCAGACCAAAGACGGCATGTGGCGCACGCTGATTGACCAGGAGGATTCCTATGAGGAATCCTCGGCCACAGCGGGCTTTGCCTATGGCATCCTCAAAGCCGCGCGGCTGGGGTATCTCCCGGCGGAGCGCGCCGAAATGGGCGTACGGGCGCTGCACGCGGTGCTTGACAAGATTGACGAGCACGGCATCCTGCAGGGCGTGTCGGCCGGCACGCGGCTGTATGACGACCTGGACACCTACCGGACCATCAGGGTCAACGCCCAGCCGTATGGGCAGTCGATGGCGCTGCTGGCCATTACCGAAGCGCTGCGCACGGCGCCGGACGCGCCGTAACATAAGTTCCACCCGCTGACGAAAGGAGGAACCATGAACGCTGAACAACGCACCGCTTACCTGAACACCATTAACCAGGTGGCGGCCCAGGGCCCATATGATCCCACGTGGGAATCGCTCACGCAGTTTACCGTGCCCCAATGGTACCGCAACGCCAAGTTTGGCATCTTCATCCACTGGGGCGTATACAGCGTGCCCGCGTTTTCCAACGAATGGTACCCGCGCAACATGTACATGCAGGGCTCCAAGGAATTCGAGCACCACGTGGCCACCTACGGCCCGCACAAATACTTCGGCTACAAGGATTTTGTCCCGATGTTCAAGGCCGAGCGCTTTGACCCAGAAGCCTGGGCCGACCTGTTCGCCCGCGCCGGGGCGCGCTATGTGGTGCCGGTGGCCGAGCACCACGACGGCTTCCAGATGTACGCAAGCGAATTAAGCCACTGGAACGCCAGGGAGATGGGCCCCCGCCGCGACATCGTGGGGGAGCTGAAAGAGGCGCTGACAAAGCGCGGCATTGAAACCGGCGTGTCCAGCCACCGCATCGAGCACTGGTTCTTCATGGGCCACGGCAAGGAGTTTGACAGCGACATCAAGGAGCCGCTGAAGGTCGGGGACTTCTACTGGCCCGCGATGCCCGAGGGTGACATCGGCGCGCTGGATGGCCAGCCGCCGCCCAGCGACGAGTTCATGCAGGACTGGCTGTTGCGCTGCTGCGAGCTGGTGGACAAATACCAGCCGCGCATCTTCTACTTTGACTGGTGGATCCAGCACGAGGCGATGAAGCCCTACCTTCGCACCTTCGCGGCCTATTACTACAACCGCGCGGCGGAAAAGGGGTACCCCGCGGCGATCAACTACAAGCATGAGGCCTACGCCTTTGGCAGCGCGGTGCCGGATCTTGAGCGCGGCAAGTTTGCCCAGCCGCGCCACTACTTCTGGCAGACGGACACCGCCATCGCCCGCAACAGCTGGTGCTATACCGAAGGGAATGTCTACAAGCCCGCCCGCGAGGTGCTGTGCGACCTGGTTGATATCATCAGCAAGAACGGCACGCTGTTGCTCAATGTCGGCCCCAAATCCGACGGCACCATCGGCCCGGAAGACACCCAGGTCTTGACGGACATCGGCGCGTGGCTCACGGTAAATGGGGAGGCGGTGTATGACACCACGCCCTGGCGCGTGTCTGAGGAAGGGCCCACCAAAACGGTGGAGGGCGAGTTCACCGACCAAAAGGAAACCACGTTCACGCCGGAGGACTTCCGCTTTGTATGTCGGGAAAACACGCTGTACGCGTTTGTACTCCGCTGGCCGGAGGACGGCAAGGTGACGGTCAAAACGCTGGCCACCCACGGCAAGGGGCATTCCGGCACCGGCTACCGCGGCATCATCCGCGATGTACAGGTGCTGGGGCACCCGGACAAAGTGGGCTGGCGGCGCGATGAACACGGCCTGCACGTGGACGGCCCGCAGATGAACACCGACCTGCCCGTGACGCTGGCCCTCACGCTGGACTGACGCTGCAACACAACGCCCCGGCTTACTCCGGGGCAAACCGAACAAGGAGGAAACGATGAAACGCAGGATCTTGATGGTATTGGCTGCCCTGTTGCTTTTTGTGACGCCCGCGCTGGCCGAACAGGGCGCCGAACTCACCCTTTTGGAGGATCGCTTTCTGGTGCTGCCCAGCTACAACGAGCTGTTTGAAGGCGTGCTGTCGGCCAAAATACAGAACACCGGCAACGTGACCCTGCAGGTGGAGGAAGGCCTGTACGAGCTGCTGGACAAGGATGGCGTGAAGCTCAAGGACTGCACCTGGGTGCCGCTGTTCCCGGGCACGCTGGAGCCGGGGCAGGTGGGGTACCTGTACGTTAGCGAGTGCCCCGACGACGTCAAAACCGCGGACGGGATCGCCTCCCACACGCTGGATCTGAAGGCGTCCACCAATGTGTACCAGCGCTACAAGCGCATGGAAGCCACCGCGAGGGTGGCGCCCCCGCGCAGCAGCTATTCGGAGCTGCCGTACCTGGAGGCCACGGTCGTCAACGCCACCGAGGCGGCGGTGTATGACATCACCGTGGTGTTTGCCGTGTATGACAGCGAGGACAAGCTGCTCTATGTGCAGGAAAATACCGCCTACAATGCCGGCGTCCCGGCGGGCGGCACCATTTTGATCGGCGAGGATCTCGACCGGCAGGTGAAGGAATATCTGGATGCCAATGAAATGACCATCTCGCGCGTGGATGTCATCGCGTTTATCGACGTAAGGTAAAGCGCGTTCGCCATGCAGGAGGGGGCTGTCCAAGCGGACGGCCCCTTTTCCAAGCGGCTTGCCGCCTACATCATCGCGTCGGCCTGGCGCATAACCGACTTGTCCGCGTACATGCGCTGGTCGGCTTTTCGCACCGCGGCGCCCAGCGGCTCCAGCCCGGCGTGGTAAAACGCGCCGTAGGAAAACTCCGGCCGCACGGCCAGATCCTCCGGCCAACCGTCCTCAAACGAATTGCGCACGCCCGCCAGCCAGTCGGCCATCGCAAAGGATTGCGGCTCCAGCGCGTACAGCAAAAACTCGTCGCCGCCCACCCGATACATCCGGCTGCCGGATAGGGCCTGTACTTCCTGTTGCATGCGCTGGGCAAAGGCGGTGATCAGCTCGTCGCCCACGCGGTGCCCGTGGATGTCGTTGACGCGCTTTAAATTGTTCAGGTCCATCATGACCACCCACGCGGCCTGGTGCGTATCGGCAACCTCATTGGATAGCTCGTTAAACGCGTTGCGGTTGTCCAGGCCCGTCATCAGATCGGTGCTGGCCAGCTGCTGGTAGGTCTGGATTTTCATCGCGTTTTCGCGCAGCTGGGCGTACCGCTCCATCGCAGCGACGGCCTGCGCCATCAGGAAAACCACAAACGGGATTTGCAGCACCAGCGGGGTCAGCAACAGGCCGGTGATCATGTAGACCACCATGCCTGCGGTAGAGATGGCCAGCAGCGGCAGCACCGAGAGCAGTACCGCGCTGGTTTCGGGCGTGCGGTGCTGCCGCCGCATGTCGTACAGCACCACGATCACCACAATAAAGCATACGCCGAACAGCGCGTGGGTGACCGGCAGCATTTCCCGCATCTCCCGGATGCCCGACAGGGACAGCACATATTGCGCCAGCAGGTTCAGGCACAGCAGCCGCACATTCCAGGTTAACAGCCTGTGCAGCTTGCCCTGGGTGTACTGGCGCAGGATCAGCAGCACCGGCAGCGGCAGCACCGACAGCAGCGTAAACTCCAGCACATACACCAGCAGGTGATGATCGCGCAGCAGGCGGTTGACCGTCCAGGTCTGCAACAGGATATAGCCGGTCACGATCAGCCCCAGAAACGCCATATGGAACAGCATCATATAGTCCGCACGCCCGGCCGGCCGCCGCCTGGGGTACAGCAGTACCATCCCGATAAAGAACAGGATGATGACCAGCGAGATCATCAGCACCGGCAGGTCATTGCCCAGCCGGTCCAGCGTGATCTGTGCCGGGCTGCCCACGTACAGCACGTTCAGCTTTTGCGCGTAGAGGTGCGGCGGCCGGGGCGTGGCCCGAATCTCGATCGTGCCGTCGGTCAGGCAGTCCCTCAGCGGAATAAAATGCAGCAGATATCCGCCGCTTTTGATGAACGTCCTGTCCCCCACCTGGTATTCGTAGATGGGCGCCCCGTCAAACCACACCGTGAAATCCATGTAGTTGGTCTGTACGGCCACCACGTCCGCCGGCTGCCTGTCCTCGGCGGGCACGCGAAAGCGCATGGCGAACGGTTCGCCGGTTTTGAGCGTGACGGGCAGGTCATAGTCCCTGACCTCGCCCGCCGCGTTCTCTACCTGAATGCGGCTGACCGTGCGCACCGGACGGCCGGGGACCGCGCCCGCAGGCTGCTCGGACTGGATGGCAAACCACAGCATCACCAGCCCCGCCAGCGCGAGCAAACTATAAAAAAGAACCCTGACGATTCTGCTGCCTGTAGCGCTCAGCGCAGACCGCATCCCGCAACGCTCCATTCCACGGCGCGGCTCCGCCGCGCCGCCGTATATTATGCATAGTATAACACCACCCCGCGCAGCAAACAAACGCGGGAGATACGCGCACTGTTTAGCGCGTCATTTCTGGTTTCAGTTCCTCCTGTGGCAAATGCGCCCCTTGCGCGCGCAGGGTGGTCACCAGCGCGGCAGTGTCCAGGCCGTTGGCCGTTTGGCCGGTGGCCATCGCCTGCACCGCGGCGGCACCGGCGGCTTCGCCCATCATGGCGCAGGCGGGCATCACGCGGATCGACCCTTGCACCTTCACATCTGCGCTGGCGCAGCGCCCCGCCACCCACAGGTTGGTGAATCCTTTTGGCACCAGAATTCCATACGGGATACCGAACGATTCGCCCTTGCCAAGCCGGGCGCTGTCATGCTCCCCGGTGAACCGCGCGTACTCCTCTTTGGACGTGTCATACGCGTGGATGTCCACAAACTTGTTGAACAATCCGATCTGGTCGTGGAAATGCCGCCTGGCCATGTAGTCCCCGTACGTCAGCTCGTACTCGCCCAGCACGCGGCGGGACTCGCGCACGCCCATCACCACGGGGGTCGCCACCAGCTCCATGCCGGCGGCGCTGGGCTGATATTTTTTGAAGAACCGTTCGTTCTGTTGCGCGATGCGGCGCCCTTGCATCATGCCGTCGGTCAGCGAGGCCACGCTGGTAGCGTCCAGGCCGAACAGGTGCCCGCCGTTTAAGTACCCGGTGTGTCGGCCGATCTGGGACATGCCCACCAGATGCCGGTCGACCTGCTCAAACAACCCGGCGGCGTATTCGGCTTCGATCAGGCGCACGACTTCGGGGGTCTGGGTGCGCAAGCCGGGCTTGTCAAAATCCAGCCCCGCAAACAGTGCGGGCAGCGTGGCGGGCATGATGTGCGGCGTATCGCGCCCGGCCTGGCGCGTGACGGCGCCGCAGGCCACCGACAGCACGGCGTCCCCGGTGGCGTCGATGAAGGTTTTGGCCGGGATATACGAAAGCCCCTCAATGCTGCTGGTGATGACGCCGCGCACGGTGCCAGGCGCTGCCATGTCCGCATCGATCACGCGGGTAAAGAACCGCACTTCGACGCCTGCCTGCGTGGCCAGCTCGTCCAGCACCAGCTTAAGTCCCTCCGCGCTGAACGGCGTCCAGCGGTGGTAGTCTTTGCGCCAGGCGTCCGGGGTAATGGCGGGGCTGACGAACCCGCGCTCATACAGCGTTTCCACCAGTTCGCGCATGAACCCGCCCACCAGCATCTCCACGCCGTTGGCCATCGGGTCAAACGCGCACACCATGCCGGCTGTGCCCATGCCGCCCAGGCAGCCCAGCGCCTCCAGCAGCAGCACGCGCGCGCCCAGGCGGGCGGCGCAGATCGCCGCGGCGCTCCCGGCCGGTCCGCCGCCGGCCACCACCAGGTCATAGGGTTGTTCCACGGGAATGTCCCGCGTGTACGTATAGGATGACATCGCGTTCGCCTCACTTGTCGGGCAGATATGCCCCGGCTGTGCGCAGTTTGCCGCGCAGCGCCTGTACATCCACCTGCCGGAAGTCGTCGCCCGCATCGGTCGCCATGGCGGCGGCCATCCCGGCGGCTTCGCCCATCGCCAGGCACACCGGCATCACGCGCAGGCTGCCGTTGACGATGTGATCGCTGGACACGCTGCGGCCGGCCACGATCACGTTGATCAGCCCCTTTGGCAGCAGTGCCCGGTACGGCACGCCGTGGGACTCGCCCTTCTGGTAGCGCACCTCGGTCTTGCTCACCACGTCATGCCAGGTTTTTTCACCGGCCACGACCTCTTTAGCTTCATCGATCTGGTGGTGCACATCGATGTAGTAGCAGTTGCGGCAGATTTCATCCTCAAACGTGCGCCGGTTGATGAAGTCCTCCCGGGTGACCACATAGTCGCCCACGATGCGGCGCGTTTCTCGGATGCCCATCAGCGCGCCGGTCTGCGCCAGATAGGAATTGCCGAACGCCTCGGGGAAAAACTCCGCCAGGCCGTCGCGCAACTGTCGGGCCATCTTGCGGCCCAGCATCAGGTCTTTGGACAGCGCCCACGGCTTGGTGTTGTCCACGTCAAACACGTGCCCGGCGTTAAAGCCCACCGTGCCCGGGCCGATGAAGTTGTTGCACATGTGAAAGTCATGCACCAGCGGGTACTTGTCCGACCGCATGATCTGGTACACAGGGCTGTCGGGGTTCGCCCCGTGCAGGTTGGGGCCGTAGATATAGGCATAGCTGTCCACATTGCTGATCACAAAGCAGTGGGAGCCGGGCTGCATCCTGCCCTCGCGGTCGCCCTTTTCATAAGGCGCGCCCGCCCACACCGCGATGTCGGCGTCGCCGGTGCAGTCGATGTAGACTTTGGCTTGGTACGCGCACAAGCCTTCCTTGTTGGAGCCGTACACCGCCGTCACATTGCCGTTGCCGTCGGTTTCCACCCCGGACACGAAGGTGTTGAACAGCACCTCAGCGCCGCTGTCAGTCACCATGTCGTCATAGACGGTTTTGAGCATCTCCGGGTCAATCGGCACCCAGTCCAGCAGCGTTTCGGGCACGTGCAGCATGGTGGCTTTCACCGTTTCCATGATCTTTTCGGCAAGCCCGGCGTACACGACATTCTCCTTGTCCGAAAACGGGCACCACGCCGGCACCAGGCCGCTGGTGCCCATGCCGCCCAGGGCGCCGGTCTGTTCCAGCAGCAGCGTGCGCTTGCCCTCGCGCGCGGCGGCGATGGCGGCGGTGCATCCGGCCGGCCCGCCGCCAACCACCAGCACGTCATAGCCGTCATACAGCGGGATGGCCCGGGCGGGCATCATATACTGTCCCATATGTCCTCCTGATATGAAGTCCGCCGGCAGGGTTTCCTCCCTGCCGGCGGGTTCGTTTACGCAATGCGTGTTTCCTTAGAAATCAAACGAGTTTTCGGCGACCCACTGGTTCATGGCGTCCTTGGTGGCCTGGCCGCCTTCGGCCATATAGCGCGCGGTGAAGTCATCAAAGTCCTTGTCCGTGGTTTTGTTTTCCACGATGGCCTGGAGCGTGAAGTCATACAGCAGGGTGTTGAGCGCCTGGACGTTGGCCTGCACGTCCGGCAGGCTGTTGCACAGGCTCGAGCGGTCAATCTGGAACGTCGCGTTGGGCAGGGTGTCGCCCACCGCATCATAGGCCACGGCCATTTCCGGGGTCTTGCGGGCGCGGGCCTGCCACTGCTTGTATTCCACCGCCACCGGCTGCAGGCTGGAGAACTGGTTGGCCCAGTTCAGGTCATTGAACGCCGGGAAGATCGGCCAGTAATCGCCGTTCTCGTCCACGGTGTAGTGCACGCCTTCATAGCCGATGTGGGTGATCATGAAGTTTTCCGGACGCGCGAGGATGTCAAAGTAGTTGATCACATGATCCACGTTCTTGCTGGAGCGCGGCACGGCATAGTACTTGTTGACGCCGTAGCGGTTGACCAGCACGTACTTGCCGTCGGCGTCGGCCAGCGGCTCGCGGAAGGGCACCAGGTCGGTGGACAGGTTGCTCGCCGTCAGCCCCGTGATCAGGCTGGGGATCTGCCAGAACGCGTACTGCCCGACATACGCGCCGTCGGTGGTGAACTTCTGGTCCCTGTTTTCGCCGGTGTTGACCGGGTAGTCCGGGTCCAGCAGGCCCTTCTCATAGAGGCTGGCCATGTAGCGGATGTACTCGCGGTAGGCCGGTTTTTCCAGGATGTTCTCCATGCCGTTTTCGTCTTCAATCCAGGTGATGTGCGGCAGGTTGAAGGCGGTCATGATGTCCCACACCATCCAGGTGCCCCGGTCCAGCGTCAGCGGCGCCACGCCTTTGGCGTCCTTGATGGCTTGCAGGAAGGCGGTGAACTCGTCCAGCGTCTTGGGCACTTCGAGCTTCAGCTCCTCCAGGATCTCGGGTTTGGTGTACAGCGCGCCGTCACCGCGCGTGCCCTTGGCATGGCCGTAGTCCGGCGCGCCCACCTGGCGCGGCAGGGCCACGATCTCACCCGCGGCGTTCTTTGCCGCGTCCCAAAGCACCTTGGGCTCCGCCGCCAGCAGGGTGGCGCCGTATTTGGCCAGCGCGTCATCCAGCGGTGCCAGCACGCCCAGGTCGGTCAGGCGGCCGAACATCGTGGTGCCCAGCTCGATGATGTCAAAGTCCGTGCCCGCGGACAGTTCCAGCATCAGCTTTTCATCGCCGTTGTCTTGCGGCAGCATTTCAAACACGACGTCGTACCCGGACAGTTCCCGCATGTACTTGACCGCCAGATCCTCGTTGGGGTCAAACGTGCGGTGGCTGACCAGGAATTTCAGTTGGGGCTTGTCGCCCAGGTCTTCCGCCGCGGCCAGGGACATTGTGCCCACAAGCAGCGACAGCGCCAGCGCCAGCATCAGTAGCCGTTTCAGTTTTTGCATGGTTCTCCTCCATATTTATCAGGCGCCTGTCGGCGCTTGTAATCAATTTATCCCTTGACCGAGCCGATGTTGATGCCCTTGACGAAGTACCGCTGCAGGAACGGGTACACCGCCAATATGGGCGCGGTGGCCAGGAAAATCGTGGCCGCCCGGACAGATTCCGGCGACGTGTTCATGTATTGGGTCATGTCGGTGGTGATGGTGTTGGCGTCTGGCGACACCTGCGATGCCTGCACCAGCTCATACAGGTATTGCTGCAGCGGCTTGAGCGCCGGGCGCGTGATGTATAAAACGCCGGCAAAATAGCTGTTCCAGTAGCCCACCGCGTAAAACAGGCCAACGGTGGCGATCACCGGCATCGACATGGGGATCACCACCGAGATCAGCGTGCGGAAATTGCTTGCGCCGTCGATGCGGGAGGATTCCTCCACGCTTTCGGGCAGGTCCTCATAAAATGTCTTGACCAGAAGGATGTTGAACACCGAGCACATGCCAGGAAAAATCAGCGCCAGGATCGTGTTGGTCAGCCCTAAGGAGCGGTACAGCATATAATTGGGCACCATGCCGCCGGAAAACAGCATCACAAACACAAACATCAGCAAAAAGAACTTGCGCCCCACCATGGTCGGCTTGGACAGGGGATAGGCCACCGTGGTGGTCAGGAACATCGCGCCAATGGTGCCCACGATGGTGACGATCACCGACACCTTCAGCCCGTTGGTGAACTCCACCGTGTCCAGCACGTAGCGGAAGGTGCCCAGCTGGAACCCCACGGGCCAGAAGTTGACCTGGCCGGTCAGCACCGCGCCCTCGCTGGACACCGACTTGGCGATCACGTTCATAAACGGCAGCAGCGTGATGATGGCGAACAGAATCATGCTGACGGTGGAGAAAGCGATGAAAAAGACCTCGCCGCGCGTTTTGCGTTTCATGTGTGTGCATCCCTCCTTTCGTGCGGCATTACCAGATGGACTTGTCCGTGGCCCGTTTGGACAGCCAGTTGCTGGACAGCACCAGCACCAGCGCCACCACCGAGTTGAACAGGCCCACCGCCGTGCCGTAGGAGAAGTTCATGCGCCCCAGGCCTTCGCGGTATACGTACGTGCCGATGATGTCGGCCACCTCGTACACGATGGAGTGGTACATGACGAAAATCTGCTCAAACCCGGCGTCCAGGATACGCCCCACCCGCAGGATCAGCATCATGATGATCGTGGGGGCAATCGCGGGCATGGTGACCGACACCAGCTGCCGGATCTTGCCCGCGCCATCGATGGTGGCGGCCTCATACAGCTGCGGGTCGACCGCGGTGATGGCCGCCAGATAGATGATTGACCCCCAGCCCACTTCCTTCCAGGCGTCGGTTACGATCAGCACCGAGCGGAACCACTTTTTGCTGGACAGAAAGTTGATCGTTTCTCCACCCAACGAGTTGATGAACTGGTTGACCAGCCCGGTCGAGCCCAGCAGCGTCAGGAAGATGCCGCTGACCACCGCCCAGGACAAAAAGTGTGGCAGGTAGATGATGGTCTGGATGGTGCGCTTGAACGGCACGTTGATGATCTCGTTGAGCATGATGGCCGTGAGGATGGGCAGCGGGAATACAAACAGCAGCCGGTAGAAGCTGATGATCAGCGTGTTGCGGAAAACGCGCGCAAAGTCCGGGCTGCTGAACAGTTTGGTAAAATGCTTCAGCCCCACCCAGTCCGACTTCCAGATCGCGTCAATCGGGTTGGCGCCGCCAAAGATATTGTAGTCCTTGAACGCAATCGTGATGCCCGCCATGGGCAGGTAGTTGAAAATCAGAATATACAGAAGCGCGGGAATGAGCAGCAGGTACAGGTCATAGTTGCGCTTGATATAGCCGATCCGGTCGCGGCGGTGGTGCTTGGGCCCCTGTACGGAGCAGGCCGCCGTGACATCGGCAGTGGGCGCAGGAAATTCGTTGCGTTTCGCCATCCACATCTCCAGCTCGTTTACTAATTGCTACGCAATAATAGCAACACATGTCCAAAATGTCAAGTTTTGCAACGGTTTGCACCAAGTTTTTTGGGGCGGCGGTGAATGGTCGAATGGCCGGGTATGCTTTAGACATAACCAATCAGATTTCCACCGACGAACTGCTTTTCTTCAACGCCGTGCCCGCAATGCTGCCGGTGTATGAAGCGCTGCGCGGCAAATTGACGGCGCTGTACCCGGATATGGGGTTCGCGGTGCGCAAAACGCAGATCACCCTGCG
The DNA here is from genome assembly GCA_019137115.1 of Bacillota bacterium. Lineage (GTDB taxonomy): Bacteria > Bacillota > Clostridia > Christensenellales > Aristaeellaceae > JAGVSV01. The sequence goes on along the minus strand of JAGVSV010000067.1, from coordinate 4,370 downwards.
TAACCGGTATGGCTTCGCAATGGTGTCGCTGCCGTGGCGGCGCGTCAAGGGCAGGCCCAGGGAGTACATCGTCGTGTCGTTTGTGCTGTCGTACCGCAAAGCGTCGCCGCGCATTGAGTCTTCGGTGGAGCCCTACCCCAACCGCTGGACGCACCATGTGGTGATTACCAGGATGGACGAGGTCGATGGGGAACTGATGTCCTGGCTTATAGAAGCCTACGATTTCGCGATGATCAAGTAGCCCGCGCTACGCCTTCTCCTCCCCATTCGCAGTGCGAAAGGCCGTGCCGGTCAAATACAGCATCAGCACGAAGAACATCAGCATCACATAGGGCATCAGGTGCAGGCCGAAACGCCCGGCCAGCAGACCGAACAGCGGCGGCATGAACGTGCTGCCGGTATAGGCGCTTGCCATCTGGATGCCGATGATGGCCTGGGCGTTGTCCGCGCCGAACAGACCGGGCGTGGCATGGATGATGCTGGGGTACACCGGCGCGCTGCCCAGCCCCACCACCACAAACCCGAGCGGCGCCGGGGCGTCGCTTTGAAAAGGCAGCAAGATCATCAACGTGCCGATGATGGCGACCGACCCGCCGATGCGGATGAGCCTTTGGTCGCCCAGCTTGTCGGTGATGAACCCGGCGAAGATGCGCCCCGCGGTCATGCCGATAAAGAACAGGCTGGCAAACGCGGCTGCAGTTTCCGGCGGCACGTCGCGCACGGCGACTAAATAGCTGCTTGTCCACAGCATGGTGATGGCTTCCGCGCCGCAATAGGCAAAAAAGCCGGTCAGCAGCCGCAGCACGCCGCGGATGCGCACCGCGTTCACCAACCCCACCACCGGGCGCATCGCGGCGGCTTCGTCCTGCTCCCTGTGGATGCGCCAGAGCGGGGTGGACAGCACCAGCACCAGCATGATCGAAAACTGGATGAAGGACACCGTGCGGTAGCCCGTCTGCCAGGTGGCATGGCCCAGCGCCCAGCTCATCACATAGGGGCTGATGATCGCGCCCACGCCCCAGAAGCTGTGCAGCCAGCTCATGTGCCGGGAGCTGTAGTGCATGGCCACATAGTGGTTCAGCGCCGCGTCCACCGCGCCCGCGCCCAGGCCATAGGGAACAGCCCACACGCATAACATCCAGAACGCGCTGGCGGTGGAAAAACCCATCAGCGACGCCGCGGTGAGCAGCACGCTGACGGTGGTCACCACGCGGGTGCCAAAGCGCCGGGTGATGCGCTCGGACAGGAGGCTGGACAAGATCGTGCCCCCCGCGATGATCATGCTGACCGCGCCCGCCCACGGCAGCGGTGCCCCAAACTCTAGCCGCATCACCGGCCAGGCTGACCCCAGCAGCGAATCCGGCAGCCCCAGGCTGATGAACGCAAGGTAGATAACCGTCAGCAGCAGCGTGTACATGCAAAACCGCCTTTTTGATGAACTCCGGTTCATTATAGCCGTGATGTGCTGTGACACAAGTTTTCGCAGGTTTTTGCAGGGCAAAATCGGTTTGACACTGCCCAATGCCAGCGCTATACTGGTTTAAGCGGGCTTTGTGCCACATCTCACAAGGAGGGATTACTCATGCCACTTGTCAATTCAAAGGATATGTTCAAAAAAGCGTACGATGGGGGCTATGCCATTGGCGCGTTCAACGTGAACAACATGGAAATCGTACAGGGCATCGTGGAGGGCGCCACGGCGGAGAATGCGCCGCTGATTTTGCAGGTCAGCGCCGGCGCGCGCAAGTACGCCAACCACACGTATTTGATGAAGCTGATCGAAGCCGCGGTGGAAACCAGCGGCCTGCCCATCGTGGTGCACCTGGATCATGGCCCGGACTTTGAAACCTGCAAAAGCTGCATTGACGGCGGCTTTACCAGCGTGATGATCGACGGGTCGCACCTGCCGTTTGAGGAGAACATCGCGCTGACCCGCCGGGTGGTGGACTATGCGCACGAGCGCGGCGTCACCGTGGAGGGCGAACTGGGCCGGCTGGCCGGCGTGGAGGATGACATCAACGTGTCCGTTGAGGACAGCAGCTATACCCATCCGGATCAGGTCGAGGAGTTTGTGCACAAGACCCAGTGCGACAGCCTGGCCATTGCCATTGGCACCAGCCACGGCGCGTTCAAGTTCAAGGGTGAGCCCAAGCTGCGCTTTGACATCCTGGAAGAGGTCAGCCGCCGCCTGCCCGGGTTCCCGATCGTGCTGCACGGCGCATCCAGCGTGGTGCCCGAGTATGTGGACATGATCAACCAGTACGGCGGCAAGCTGGACAACGCCCGCGGCGTGCCCGAGGAAATGCTGCGCCGCGCCGCCTCCATGTCCGTGTGCAAGATCAACATCGACAGCGACCTGCGGCTGGCGTTCACCGCCAAAATCCGCGAGCATTTCGCGCTGCACCCGGAGCACTTTGACCCCCGGCAGTACCTGAAGGAAGCGCGCAGCGAGCTGGCGCTGATGGTGCGCCACAAGATCGTCAACGTGCTGGGCTGCAACAACAAGGCCGACGCTTAAGTAACACTCAGGCGGATGGGCAAAACCCCTTCTGCCTGTCTTTTTGGAGGGATACACATGGAGTTGGAAGGCAAAGTTGTCGTCGCGCAGGGCGGCGGCCCCACCGCGGTCATCAACCAGTCAATGGTGGGCGTGGTGCTGGAGGCGCGCAAATTCCCGCAGATCACCAAGGTGTACGGCGCCATTGGCGGCGTGAAGGGCATTGTCAACGAGGATTTTGTGGATTTGACCCAGGAAACCACCCACAACCTTGAGCGCGTGGCGGTGACCCCGTCCTCTGCGCTGTGCTCCACGCGCGACAAGCCGGACGAGAAATACTGCGAGGAAATCTTTGAGGTGTTCCGCATGCACAATGTGCGGTACTTCTTCTATATCGGCGGCAATGATTCGTCTGACACCGTGCGCATCGTCAATGAACAGGCCGAAAAATCGCACTATGAGTTCCGCGCCATCCACATCCCCAAGACGGTGGACAACGACCTGGTGCACAACGACCACACGCCGGGCTTCCCGTCGGCGGCCAAGTTCGTCGCGCAGGCGTTCATGGGCCTGAATGTGGACAACCGCGCGCTGCCCGGTGTGCACATCGCCGTGGTCATGGGCCGGCACGCGGGCTTCCTGACAGCGGCCTCCGCCATGGCGCAGACGTACAACGACGACGGCCCGCACCTGATCTATGTGCCGGAGCGCGTCTTTTCGGTGGACAGCTTCCTGACGGACGTCAAGCGCGTGTATGACCAGCACGGCCGCTGCCTGATCGCGGTGTCCGAGGGCATCCAGGATGAGCACGGCGAGCCGATGCTATCCAAGCTCATGGAAACCGAGAAGGACGCACACGGCAACGTGCAGCTGTCCGGCACCGGCGCCCTGGGGGAGCAACTGGTCAACCAGGTCAAGGAAAAGCTGGGCATCAAGCGCGTGCGCTCGGACACGCTGGGCTACCTGCAGCGCTCGTTCGTGGGTTGCGTGTCCGACGTCGACCAGCGCGAAGCCCGCGAGGTGGGCGAGCGCGCCGCGCAGTTCGCGCTGTGGAACAACGTGGATGGCTCGGTCACCATCAACCGCACCGGCTATTACTCGGTGGATTATCAAATCCGCCCGCTGGTGGACATCGCCGCCAAAACCCGGCTGATGCCCGACGAGTTCCTCAACGCCGACGGCAACAACGTAACCGACGCGTTCAAGTATTACCTGCAGCCACTGCTGGGTACCGGCATGCCGGACGTGGCGCGCCTGCGCGCGCCCGCGGCGGAGAAGATCCGCGGCAAGATCCTGTAAAGTACCGAATTTCTGTGGGCAACCGCCGCGCGAAACATTGCGCGGCGGCTTTTTGACGGTCAGTGGGGCAAACCCTTGCGTACCATCGGTTATTTGGACATTTCGGTTGCCCTTTTGTGTGACAACGTGTAAGATGAACGCGATCATTCGGGGGGATGGTGCCATGTCCAATAGACAACTCGTGGAAGAGGCGATCGCGCACCGGCATAACGGGCGCGTGCCGTATGCCGTGATGCTTACGCAAGAGGCCTATGCGCTGCATGGCGAACGGCTGCTTCAGGATTATCCGGACGCCCGCGTCAAGGAGGATCTTGCACAGGGACGGATCAGCCTACAGCAGGCCGTGTCGCTGAGCATTGGCAACCATGTCATTCATATCAGTCCGCCGTGGTGGGGATGGCACAACCTGACCGACCGGTTTTTGAAGGACGAGGAAACGCCGGAAACGCTGCCCGATACCTTTGGCACAGGCAGCTACGAGCGCTTTTTTGAGCACTGCGCCTATCTGCGCAGCCGCTATGACGCATACCTGCTGGTGGTGATCTGGGGCAGCCATTGGGAAAAGGCGTACTTC